>JACQAU010000097.1 GCA_016194835.1 Deltaproteobacteria bacterium | reverse complement strand
CTCGGTTATATGCGCAAACTCTTCTTGTTGAAATGCCGTTGGTTTGTTTATACAAAATGTTTTATCTTGAGCTACAATTAAATTGAAATGACTTGGGTGTATTTGTTCCTGGTTTTTTGTCCAAAAAAATAGTGAAGACAGTGTTTTTAGTCCTTCTTCGAATAAGTTTAGTATTTCTTCGTGATCCGAAATAGGCTCAAATTTTTTTGTTAAATCTCGTTTGTCAGACAACGGTGACCTTTCTTAAAAGATCCATGTCCTGGAGTGTTTTGCCGCTGCCGCGTACCACGCAAGTGAGAGGATCTTCTGCAAGTGCTACTGGAAGGCCTGTTTTTTCTTTGATTAAAATGTCTAAATTTGCTAACAGTGCTCCACCACCTGCTAAAATAATACCATTGTCTACTATATCTGCGGCTAGTTCAGGTGGGGTTCTTTCGAGAGAAGTTTTAATTGCATCCACAACAGCAGAAACTGTTTCAGACAAAGCGTCTCTTATTTCTTCGGAGTTTACCTCGATTGTTTTGGGTGCTCCGCTAATAAGATCACGTCCTTTGACTTCATAGGTTTTTTCTTCTTCGAAAGGATAGGCACAACCAATTGCAAGTTTAATTTGTTCCGCTGTTCTTTCTCCTATTAAAAGTGAATATTTTTTTCTAATATAATTAACAATTGCATCATCAAATTTGTCCCCAGCTACACGAACCGATTTTGAATACACAATGCCGCCCAATGAGATTACAGCAACTTCTGTAGTACCTCCTCCAATATCTACAATCATATTGCCACTGGGTTCTCTTATGGGGAGTCCTGCTCCTAAAGCGGCAGCCATTGGTTCTTCGATTAGATAAACTTCTCTTGCGCCCGCGGCTTGAGCAGATTCTTTTACCGCTCGTTTTTCGACTTGTGTGATACCAAAAGGAATGCAAATAATAATTCGTGGCCTAATGAACGATCTTCTTACGCTTGCTTTTTGAATAAAATATTTCAGCATGGCTTGAGTGACTTCGAAATCAGAAATTACACCATCTCGCAGTGGGCGAATGGCCTGGATGGATCCTGGTGTTCTCCCTAGCATATCTTTGGCTTCTTTTCCGACAGCCAAAATGCGTGTTTGGCCTCTAGCGTTTCGATGAATAGCCACAACAGAGGGTTCGTTAATAATGATTCCGCGATCCTTGGCAAAAACCAATGTATTAGCTGTTCCTAAGTCAATAGCTAAATCATTTGAGAAAAAATCTAATATTCTTTTTAGCATTTATGGTTGCCTTACCCCTCTCTCTTACCATTTATAATGGCGAATGTGTTCACCAAGAACTGCAATTTCGCTCATTGCTTTAATTCCAATTTCTAAATGCAAATCCGTATATTTTCTAAAAACTGTTTTTGAAGACTTTTTTGTTTTTATTCCTCCTCTATTCATAGGGAGGTCTGATACTAGTAATAGTGCGCCAATTGGAACTTTGCTAGCAAAACCTGCAATAAAAAGTGTAGCTGATTCCATTTCTATGGCTAAAGCCCGTTCTTCATACAGTTGGGCTTTGAACTTATGATCAAACTCCCAAAAACGGTAATCAGTCGTGTGTACGACTCCAGTGCGATAATCTAAGTCCTTTTCAACAATAATCTGTGAAACAAATTTTTGAATTTTAAAAGTAGGTAGTGCAGGTACTTGTTTGGGCATAAAGTGTTGACTTGCGCCCTCGTCTCTGATTGCTGCTGTGGGCAATATAAAATCTCCAACTTTTAGGGAACGATGCAGTCCTCCTGAGAGCCCTAAAAATAAAACAGCTTTTGGTGCTATTGGTGCTAGAAGTTCAATAATTAGAGCAGCCGTAGGAGAACCTATTGAAAAATCAATAATGGACACATTCGTATTATTGCTATGTACGGCTGTCATGGCAGAGCCTCGTGTTTTAGTGTTTCCACAGAGGTTGTAAAAGCGCTCAATATAATAATCAAAATTTGTTAAAATAATTTGTTTTTTAAAACGCTCAGGAGGTGAGCCTGTGTATCGCTCTAACATGTCGCGAGCAATTTTGAGTTTGTCTTTATTAGAATAAATTCGATTTTCATCCGGGATTAAAAATGGGTTGTTATTAAAGGCTACAGTGCCGCTGTCTTTTTTAGTTTTTTTGGTATACACAAAGACAGATTACAGTTTGACAAAAGGCGATACAAGTTTTTCTTTTAAAAAAAAGCGGTATATTGATAAAATAATGCTTATAGTCAAATTTTTAAGGTTTTATGAAGCTGGTTTTAAAGCATATAAGTCGGATATCTGGCATTTTTGTTTTAAGTTTTGGTATTTTAGTGGTGTTAGTAGGATTATGGCTTTGGTTTAGTTTGCCGCCTATTTCGACTTTAAAGGCAGAGTATCCCCATCTTGTAGTAGTAGAAAATGATGGTTTTCCGAGGGTTATCTTTAAAAAGCTCAAGCCATTGACTTGGGTACATGTGTCTGAGGTCTCAAAACCAGCCATTGGTGCTATTATAGTAAGTGAGGATTGGGCATTTTATCAACACCCTGGTTATGATCTGAATCAAATTCAAGATGCACTCGAAGAAAGCCTAAAACGAAGACATTTGGTAAGAGGAGCCAGTACAATTACACAACAAGTGCTTTTGAAATCAAATAAGTGAAAAATATAGTGTATGCGCATAATTAGACATAAACACACGTTTTTTGTTCTGTTCTGTTTTTTAGTATTTGCCGTGATGGTTACTGTTTATAAGTTTTATAACCATGATTCTGTTCTTTGGTCTTTTAGAAGTCCAAAGGTAACTAAAGATAATTTAACTCATATTTTAGAAGACGCAAAAGTTCCTCAATACTACCCGAAGGAAATAGACATTTTCTTAAATGGCAAATTAGAAACCACTTATGTTGAATACACTTTGGATGTGGAGTTGCAAGAATTTATGGAAAATCTTTTTTCTTCATATCAGCCGGATTATGCTGCTTTTGTTGCGTTAGACCCAAAAACAGGAAAGATTTTATCTTTAATTAGTTATGCAAAAATACATTCTAAGTTAAATGAAAACCTTGCATTAAAAGCGTCTTATCCAGCGGCGTCTATTTTTAAAATTGTCACCGCATCTGCAGCGATTGGTGAAAAAAACTTTACAGCTAATACAATAATTCCATTTAATGGTGCAAATCATACTTTGTATCGCAGCAATATTTTACAATCAAAATTTACACGTTTTACGCGTTACATGTCTCTAAAAGACGCTTTTGCCAAGTCGGTCAATACTGTATTTGGAAAAATTGGGGCTTTTAGCTTAGGTTCTGATGGATTAAGAGAATATGCAGACAGGTTTGGGTTTAATCGAAAAATAACTGGGGATCTTCCGGTAGGTGAGAGCAAAGCGATTATTCCTAATGACGCTTGGGGTTTGGCTGAATCTGCCTCTGGTTTTACGCAAAACAACACCATGAGCCCACTTCAAGGAGCGTTAATGGTTTCTGCTATTGTTAATCAAGGTGTGATGATGGAACCATATTTGGTGCAATTATTGTCTTTAAAAAGTGGAAAATCTCTTTATACGGCTTTGCCTCATGAGTTGGGGCAAACGCTCGATCAAAAAACTGCTTTGGAGATGAGGGAGCTTATGCGAGAAACTATACGCATTGGTACTTCGAGGCGTTCATTTCGTGGATTTTCTCGTGGCAGATTTACTGGTATGGATATTGGGGGTAAAACCGGTTCCTTATCTGGAAAAAATCCAAAAGGAAAATATGATTGGTTTATTGGGTATGCAGAAAAAAACAATCAGCCTTTGGCTCTTTCGGTGTTAACAATTCATGAAAAATATTGGAAGGTTAAGTCCTCTTATCTGGGACGTAGGGCAATAGAAAGATACTTTTTAGATAAAAACTGACCAATCGCAGCTAACGTTGTCAAAGTTTTCTATAGTAAGAACATGAATTTTTATTAGTCTACTCTTCAGGAACTCCAATTTCAATCCATTTCCTAATGGTTTCAATTTCTTCACTTGTTAAAGCATCTGCTAACTCGGGTGGAGGCATTCTCTTGTCATCTTTGCGTGTTATGGCAATAAAAAGTCCACTTTCTTCATAGTTTCCAGGTAAAACAATCTCTCTTGGAGACTCAAGCATTGCCTGAAGCTCCCAAAGCGGAACACCATACGCCTTGTCTTCAGTAGAATGACAAACAGCACAACGCTTATCT
>JACQAU010000096.1 GCA_016194835.1 Deltaproteobacteria bacterium | reverse complement strand
TTGAGTTTAAAAACAATATTAATGTATTGCAACCCCGCGCTTCCTTAAGTCATGCTGTTATTATATTGATCCGCTAAAAATAGTGCTATTTTTAGCGGATCATGCTATTTTTAAGACAGGATGCGCTAAACAACTTAAAGTTGTTCAATAACTTTTTCCCAAATTACCATTGGTAGAGCACCTTCTACTTTTCTGCCATTAATAAAAAAAGTAGGCGTGGACTGAATGCCTAATCGCATTCCCTCCTCTATGTCCCAAGACAATTGTTTTTGAGTTTCTTCGGCATTAATACATTGTAATAGTTTTTGTTCATCAATTTCTAAATTTTTTGCCAGCTTTACCAACTTTAATGGCCCAACAAATTCTAGCTTTGTTTGGTTATCAAAAAATAATTCGTAAACTTCCCTAAACTTTCCCTGTGCTTTTGCGCAAATCACTATTTTAGCTGCTTCACAAGCAACAGTATGTCCACCCCCACCTTGCATGCTGCGATTGCAAGAGGGATCTAATGGAAAATTTCTAAACACAACACGTAACTTATTGTGAAAACGAGTGAGCAATGTATTCATAAGAATTGCTCCATGTTTACAGTGAGGACACTGAAAATCACTAAACTCTACAATTGTAATTGGCGCTTCACTAGAACCAAATATTAATGGATTTTTTCCATCACCTACAGAAATCTGTGTGGCACCCAAAATCGAATCAATAGTGTCATTAACAACAGAAGAGGGCAATGACTCCGGTTTTAGGTTATTTAAAAATAATAAAGACAGAGACATTATGATTAAAGTCGAGATACCAAATGTTTTCCACTTAGCAAAATCTGGACTTTTCAAAGAAGGTTTAAGCAAAAAAACCAACATCAATGATAAAATATTAATACCCTCAATAATGACACATAAAACGCAGAAAGTTTTTAAAATAAAAACCATTATGACAAGGTAAAAAATCGAAAAAATAACACCAACCCCAGAAAAAATAAAAGCTGCTTTGACAGCCTCATAAAACCAATCACGATTGAACGCAAAGAGTATAATGACAAAAAAACTTAAAAACCAACCTGCTATAATATTTGAAAGCGGAACTCCAAAAAAGGTTTCAGCGTATCGACTCAATGCTACAGCATCACAATTCCATTGAGAATTAATGTTGCAAAAAGATTTGAAAAACGCAAAGCCACTTCTTATTTCATAAAAATGTTTTGAAAGGAAAAAAGAAATCACAAATCCTGTGAGAGTTAAAATTAATAAAGAATAAAGCTTTAGGTTTGGATTAATCGTTGCATTCTTTGTTGTGTTAACAGTGTGCGACATTCTTTTTACACTCCAGATAGCTGTCCTGATCGATAAATCAAATACCCAGCAAAAGCGAGTAAAATCAATCCACTTGTTAATTTTACCATTTCTAGCCATTTTCCAGATTTTGGCAAAATCTGTAACGCACCTGTAAAAAGTCCAATCAGGAGCAAAACCGTACTTAATCCCAATGAAAAGGAAATCATAAGCAGTAACCCCATACCAACAGACTGCGTTTGTGCAACAAAAGCCAGCACCGAGGTCAAAACAGGCGTAGTACAAGGTGTAGCTATAAAACCTGACGAAACACCCAAGAAAAATGCCCCAAGATGTGTAACTTCTTTAGGGTTTGCTAAATGTGCTACATGATGCTGCTTGGTATGAGATCTTTTTAATTTATGTATAAACTGACTTGGATCAAACCTAATAACTTCGAGCATCATTAGTGATGCTAAAGTCAAAATTAATCCTAAAAACAAATACCACCCTGAGGTATTAGTAAAAGACCCAAAAATTTTGCCTGTCAAGCCAGCTGCCACTCCTAAAAAAGAATAAACCAGCGTCATCCCTATCATATACGCCATAATACGAAAGAGAACTTCTTTCCAAGATCGACGAGAATGACCAGATATCCCTCCCACCACACTCACAGTAATTGGGATCATTGGATAAACACAAGGCGTAAGACTTGATAGCACTCCACCAGCATAAGTGACAATTACAGCAAGTAAATAATGTCCAATATGGCTTTGCGCAGGCTCTAAACTCAATAAACTGTTTAAAAAATTAGATATAAAATCCATTGGCTTTACTCATACCTCAATGCGTCTATAGTTTCTAAAGCAGCCGCCTTTTTGGCAGGCCATACCCCGAATAAAACTCCAGTTAGTACGGAAATTAAAAATGCCGGAAGAAAAATCCACGCCGGTGCTCTCATATCAAAACTTCTCAAAAAACCATAAGCTACATAAGTCAGAGAAACTGAACCAAATAATCCAAGCCCCCCGCCAATAAGCGACAGTGCAATTGCTTCTGTTAAAAATTGTTTTAAAATATCTCTTCTTCTAGCCCCCACTGCCCTACGAATCCCAATTTCTCGTGTGCGCTCAGTTACCGACACAAGCATAATATTCATAATCCCAATTCCACCAACTACCATCGAAATCATACCAATCCCGGCTAGCACATAAGTCATCATCCCTAAAATAGTATTCAGCGCCTCTAACATTGAATACTGATTCATGATTGTAAAGTCTTCTTCCCCATTGTGACGGCCTTTTAAAATATCTTTGATTTCCTCTATTGCATCTTCCATACTAATTTTTGATTTTGCACGAGCTCGAATACCAAAAAGTTTATCATCATTGAAAATTTTCATTGCTGTCTTTGTGGGCACAAACGCCACATCGTCCATATTAAAACCAAGCTTTGTGCCCTCTTTTCTGATGACACCAATAACACGATGCTCACTGTCATTAATTTTTACCATTTGCCCAACAGGGTTTTGCTCCCCAAATAGACTTTCCGCTAGATGACCTCCCAATACCGTAACCCTGCGGCCATGCTCTT
>JACQAU010000110.1 GCA_016194835.1 Deltaproteobacteria bacterium | reverse complement strand
TTGTGGAACTATTGGTATCATTTCGCCTTATAGTAAGGATTTTTGTAAGTCTTGTAATCGCTTAAGGGTTTCTAGTACTGGTGGATTGAGACTTTGCCTTTTTGGAGAAAAAGATTTATCTCTTAGGCCATGGTTACAAAATCCTTTTCAAAGACGTGAGCTCATGCAAGTAATTCGAAATCAAATTGTAAGAAAACCAGTTTCTCATTTTCTTTTTGATAAAAATTTTGGCGATACTTTCAATTTGTCTGCTATTGGAGGATAAAACTTGTATACCAGTACATTTCATATGATTGATGTTGGCGAAAAAATAGCGACTCAAAGACGAGCAGTGGCTACGGGTCGTATTTTGATGTCCTTAGAGACGTTAAACAAAATTAAAAACAAGCAGATGCCCAAGGGGGATGTTTTAGCAATGGCAGAAGTTGCAGGCATTATGGCTGCTAAAAAAACACCTGAACTTTTGCCTCTTTGTCACCCCCTTGCTATAGATTCAGTTAATATTTCTTGTGAGTTCAACGAACAAAGCGAGCAAAATAGGGCTTTTATTCGGGTTAATGCTGAGGTTAAGTGTACTTCAAAAACAGGTGTCGAAATGGAAGCCCTAGTGGCTGTACAAACTGCGCTTCTTGCTATTTACGATTTGACAAAAGGGGTAGATCCTGAACTTTATATTTCTGATGTTTATTTAAAAACAAAAGAAGGTGGAAAAAGCGGCAAGTGGATTCATCCAATTGAAAATGAGAAACTGACTGAAAATATTTTACCTAAGCCCAATCAGTTATTACAAAATATTAGAGCTTCTGTGCTTACAATTAGTGATCGTTGTTTTGCAGGAGAACAAGAAGATGTTTCTGGAGTGAAGATTAAAGAATTTTTAACTCAGCATGGTGCAATTTGTGTGGATTCAGAGTTAGTGCCGGATGAAAAAGAGAAAATTGTTCATGCTATATTATATTTTTGTAAAGAGCTTAAGGCAGATTTGATTTTTTCTAATGGGTTAGAGATTTTATTGCCTGTGTTACCACATGCTTTGCATGTTCTTAATGATGGAGGTCATTAACTTTATGAATTTAACTACATACGATCAAGCAATTGAGATTATCGAAGGTGCAGCAAAGAGGCAAAAGCTTTCGTTCGAAAAGATAGCACTCGAAGACTGTGTGGGCAAAGTTTGTTACGAAGACGTTTTGAGTCCGGAGGACGTACCGTCTTTTAATAATTCAGCAATGGATGGATTTTTAATAAAAGCAGAGTGGACAAGAAATGCAAGTCAAACAAACCCAGTGTATTTACCTGTGCATGGTATTATTGCTGCTGGTGATGACAGTCTCTCAGCGGATGTAAAAGCGCAAAGCCTGCCTTCTACATTAGAAATCATGACTGGTGCCAAGGTTCCAGAATCTGGTTTTGATTCTGTAATCAAAATCGAAGATGTTAATTGTTTTTATGATAATACGGGCAAAGTAATTAAAATAGAAATCTCACGCCATGTTTTATCTGGTGAGAATATGCGCCTTAGGGGTGAGGATTTCAAAAAAGATCAACTCATAATAAAAAAAGATACAAAGCTAAGTAGTGAACACATCTTGGCGTTAGCAGCGTTGGGAGTTAGTTCGCTTTGTGTATACAAAAGACTACGTGTTGCAGTTTTATCTACAGGCAGGGAGCTTGTGCATTATTCACAGAATTTGCACGCATGCGGTATTCGCAATTCCACTGGACCATATTTGCAATCTGTGTTTCAAAAGCAAGGGTGTGATGTCAAATACAGTGGTTTTGTTTCAGATGATCCATATGAGTTTAAAAAGATTATCCATCAAACATTAGATACAGGCATAGATATTATTATCACAACTGGTGCGGTTTCGATGGGAAAGTATGACTTCGTTGCAAGATCATTAGAGGAACTTGGTGTAAAAAAGCATTTTCATAATGTAGCTATTCGACCTGGTAAGCCATTGTATTTTGGTGAATTTTCATCTGGTGAGGTTATTTTTGGCGTACCTGGCAATCCGATTTCTACGGTTGTGGCATTTCGTTTTTTTGTTTTGCCATATATTTATCACCTTTTGGGATTAGAAAGAGAAAAACCGATTTTAGCAAAAAATGTGTTGCCATTCTCAAAACCCCATGGCTTTCGCTGTTTTTATAAAGCTAAAGTTCATTTCGAAAATGCTGAGGTTTATGTCCAAATATTAAAGCATCAGGCTTCTTTTATGGTTAGTTCGTTGCTAGAAGCCAATGCCTGGGCTGTTATACCCGAAGAAAAAAACAAAATAGTAAATTAGTACAAAAATTAAAAGAATTACACCCAGAGTTTAATGAAGAAAAACTTGTTTTTGATTCTGCTATTGCCAATGAAACTAGGATTTTAGCTAAGGAGTTTTTGTTTGAACGGGATGGGAGTTTTTCAGTGTTACCTCCTGTTTGTGGAGGTTAAAGATGAGTGTAGTTTTTAATCTTACAGAAAAACCGATTGTACTTGCGGAGATTCAAGAATCTTTCAAGGACTTATCTCATGGTGCTCAGTTATTTTTTTTAGGTGTTGTAAGAAATAATAATCATGGCAAAAAAGTAAGAGCTGTGTCATATGATGTGCACAGGGAGCTTGCTAGCAAAGTCTTTCAAGAAATTTGTCAAGAAACCTATCAAGAAACCTATAATGGTGTATGTAAAAAGTCAGAGCCAAATATAAATATTTTACTTATTCATAGAGTTGGCACTTTGAAAGTGGGGGAG
>JACQAU010000099.1 GCA_016194835.1 Deltaproteobacteria bacterium | reverse complement strand
TGCATTTTTTCTGCCCACTACTGTTTTTCAAATTCTACACACCACTCGAGCTCACGCAGGTGATGAGCATTGCCAAGATAATGGCTGCAGTTATATTTAAAATAAGGCTTCCAACGAATATGACACAATATGCCGGAGAAAACCGGCCTGGCATTCCGGCAGTCTGGTAAACTGGCACAAAGTTTCTTTGAACTATAGAAACTGCTGACTAGTTACGTGCAAAAAACTATTCTCCAGTCAGGCAACTCATGTTATTTCTTATTTGATTTTTTATGTTTTAGAAATTGGAGATCGATTTTGTCTTTTTCTCGGGCGGACTGTTTAAGTTCTATGAGTAAATCGATATTTGCAAATGGAATTTTTATACCCTGAATTTCTATTGAAATTATCTTCGAAGCTGCTTGAGAAAAGTCAATTCCACAAGCCGATTTCATTAAATCTACAACTATTTCATCTGCAACACGGATCACTTCATAAGTATCCAAGTCTCCATGTTTAATTTCTAAAACAGCTTTATCTGGAAGAAAAGCAAGAGCTTTTCGAATTTTTTCTTCGTTTTGCAAAGAAACATCCACTAAAAGATCAATATCTTCAGTGGCACGAACAAAACCTTGCTGAATCATCGCCATCCCACCAATCACAACATACTTCGCACGCTCTTCATTGAGATGACGGCACAAAGTCAATAAATCATCCAATGTGGGAGGTCTAGATTCTAATTGTTTGTTGTTTTTCGAGTGATCATTTTTAGAAACCATTTTTGAGCCTCACTGAAACTATTAAAACGATAAAGCCCCCTTGGAACAAAAGGCTGATTATTTCTCAATTCGATGACTGTTTTGAGTAAAATATTAGCCGCTTCAAAGCTTAGAGCAGGCTTTCTTTTTCCTACAGTTTTTGTTGCCATTCTGACCTAGAGTTTAACATGAATTTAAAAATAAAACTGCCTATTTTAAAAATCCACCATTAATAAATAATCTTTTCAATTTTTTGCAAATAGTTATAACTTAGGTTCTATGTCATTTTTTAAGCATTTGTCGTTATTTCAAAAAATCATACTAGGCATTACGACTTTACTGGTTTTAGCATCTCTCCCCATTTATGCATATAAAAGTGTCTATCAGAGCAATAATTCTGATTTTGATGTTTATTATAAAGCCAGCCAAAGACTAAACACTACACAATCAAATAACCTATATAACCTAAAACTAGATGGTGGCTCCCCATTTCGCTATCCTCCCCCTACTCTGATTTTTTTCAAACCCCTCGCCTTTCTTGCGCACGATCTATGCCGTTTTTTTTGGTTTTTAGCACAATGGCTAAGCTTTGCTTTTGGATTTTACTTTTTATATCTGAGTCTTTGTCTTATCAAAAAGAACAAACACAGCGCTTTCTGGATTACTACTCTATCCTTACTTTTTGTTTTTAGACTCTGCTTAGATACGTTTACAATTGGCCAAGTCTCAAGCCTAATGTTCTTTGGCTTTAGCCTTGGGCTTTGGGCATATTTAAAAAATAAGCCGTGGCTTGCAGGTGCTGGAGTTTTTATCCCTACCATATTGAAACTTAGCCCCGGAATACTTTTTGCCTTATTCCTAACTGAAAAAAAAATATTTATACAAAAAAGCCTGGGCTGTGCCTTGGCAATTTTTATAATTTTCAATATATTATTATTGCTTTGGCTGGATCTAAATTATAATCAATTGCAAAACCTATACACAGCATGGTTTTCCGTTGTTTTACAAGATGCAAGTTATTTTGATGCTAGCCACTATGGCAGCCAGTCATTGAAAAGCTTCTTACTAAGAAGTGTCAATCATGACTGGATCACAAGACCGGTAGCAAACGCTATGTATTTTTACATATCATTACTTGTTTGCATTAGCATTTTATCTATTTGGTTTTTAAAACAAGCAAAAGACTTAAGAATCAAAGGCATGTATTTTGCTTTGGCACTGATGGCTTGTTTTTGGTTCATGCCTGAAACTTTTAAATACTCACAAACAGTTTTAGCTTTCCCTATTGCTTTGATTTTAGCAGGACCAATAGGAACACTTGAGTTATTTTCACTTCTTTTTTGTGCCTTTAGCATTTCATTTGCAGGATTAGATATTTATGGAAAAGTCCTGTTTTTCTGGCTACAAAACACATCAATGCCATTTTGGGCTTCTTGCTTTATAGGATTGATATTATTTAAACAAATACTACAAAAAACCATTGTAGCTATTTCAATGCCTTGGCCAAGTAAATCTACACATACCGAAGTCAGTGTGATTGTACCTATTTCCTTAAATAACTCGCTAATTCATTTTAAAAATTTAAAAACAATACTCTTAAACTTAGAGATATTTCTAAAGCAAAAATACAATAACAAATTTGAATTTCTTTTTATTCACCATGGTAAAAATATTTCAGAAGAGCACAAAAATGATCTCATACTGGAAAACTCCACTTGGATTGATCTTAAAGCCAATGCACAAATCAACCTAGAAAGCTGGCTAGCAATCAGAACTGGCATTACACACTCAAAAGGTAAGATACTATACTTTATTAACGCAGAACAACCCTGTGAAACATTTTTCTTTCAAAACGCAATAAAAGAACTAAAAGATGGAGCTGATTTTGTAAGAGCTAATAGACGTTTTTTAGAAAGTGAATTTAAAATTCCAGTTAGAGTTTTGCCTTATGTATACGGCAGACACATACTCGCTTTGATTTTTAATAGTATTTTAAAATTTTGCTTCGGTATTGTAACTTCAGACTCACAATCTGCAAATTTTGTTATTAACCGAAGCACTGCTCTAAAAATATTTTCGCATTTACATTTAGAAAGTTTTTTTTGCTTTACTGAAATTTCTTTGCTTTGTGAAAAACAAAAGCTAAAAGTCAAAGACTTACCATGCCGTGTTATCTTTCTAAAAGAAAAGAGAATAAAGAGAATTCTCTCAGAAATTTTTATATTACTTAAAGACATTTGTATTTTATTTTGGAGAAATTTGAATAAATATTATGATAGATTTTACAATACTTCACAAAAAATAACAGCAGACGATTGGGGAATGTCGCAAGGTGTAAACAATGGCATCTTAGAGCTAGCACAATTAGGGGTGATCAAAAGAGTTTCTCTTTTAGCCAATGGTCCATATCTCAAGCACAGTCTGCAAGAACTGTTAAACATCAAAGAGCTTGAAACCGGATTGCATTTTAATATCACCTATGGAAGGCCTTTGAGTCCTAAAACGCGTGTTCCATCACTGCTTCAACAAAAAGGGCCATACAAAGACTATTTTTATCCAGCTTCTAAACTGTTTTTAAAAGTTATACGTAGCATAGTAACAAATAAAAAGGCATTGTTTCAAGAAATCCAAATTGAACTTGAAGCACAGCTAAACGCTCTAAAAGAACAAGGGGTCACTGTGAATTATCTAGATGGCCATCACCATATTCACATGCTACCTGGTGTAATTACTAACTGTGCAAATATTTTAAAGGGCAATGTAGAGATTCGCTTTATACGCTGTCCATTGGATTTTAAGTTATTTTTTACAAAAAAACTACCTATTGTTATATTAAGTTTTCTACAAAAGAAAAATCTTAAAAAGTATGGTTTTAAAACGTATTCATTCGTTTATCCACAGATAAGTGATTTTCAGGATTTCGGGAGGTATTGTCAAAAAATTTCACAAACAGAGAATGCAGAAATTCTTGTACATCCTGCTGCAAAAAATGAAGATACACTGGAATGGAAAGATAGCTATAATGAAAACCGTGTGCACGAATACGAAACATTAAAAAAATTATGGCTTATTAGCAAATAATAATTTACAGTTATACACTGAAGTGTAGTAATAACTTAACTTTAGGCTATTTTAAAAATAATTTTATGACACACACAGAGCAATTATTTTCAGATCTAAACAAGCGTGGATTAATTAAACAGCTAACAGATCCCAGGCTTGAACAAACATTAACAGAAACACCGATCACAGTGTATGCAGGGTTTGATCCTTCAGCAGACTCTTTGCACATAGGGCATTTACTACCACTTTTAATTTTAAAACGCTTTCAAGAACATGGCCACAAAGTCATTGCTGTAATCGGTGGTGCCACTGGTATGATTGGAGATCCAAGTTTTAAAGTAGAAGAACGCACTTTATTAACTGAAGAGCAAATTAAAAAAAACTTACTGGGCATCAAAAGTGTAATTGCCAGGTTTTTAAACCTAGAAGGCAACAATCGGGCTTTAATTTTAAACAATGCTGATTGGATACAAAACTACAGCTATCTTGAATTTTTGAGAGATATAGGCAAACACTTTACAATCAACCACATGATTGCAAAAGAGGCTGTGCGTGCACGCCTCGAAGACCGCGAACACGGCATTTCATACACTGAGTTTTCATACATGCTTTTACAAGCATATGATTTCTATTACTTATATAAGAATCATAATTGCATTTTACAAATCGGTGGATCTGATCAATGGGGTA
>JACQAU010000100.1 GCA_016194835.1 Deltaproteobacteria bacterium | reverse complement strand
AATTTTTTTGCCTTCTCATTTCGATAGTTCTGGAGTGCTTTTTTTAGTTACTGTTGTACAAGCCAACGATGATAAATATAAAACTAAAACTAGTTTTTTCATATAAAAAGACCTTTTAACTATTACCCGAGTAAATAAGAATTTTTACGGCATCTTTAAAAATAACTTCTATCTTATTGGGATATATGTGTTTACTGACAATGCCATCTCCAAATGTAGGATGGCCTAATTTATCGCCTAAAGTATATTTTCCCTTCATAGCATAGCTTTTGATTGGGGCATCTTTATGAGCATTCATAAGTTTTTCCCACTCGAGTTCCGTATGTGTTCCGCTAAAGTCTACAGCCAAGCCATCTAGATTTTGGGGTGACTTATATGGATGTTCATCTCCACATTCGTGACACTTAACTCTTGTGGCTTTGTCTCCTTTTGTTGTTACAATAATATGTTCCTGGTTAGATGTGCATTTTTTACAGTATGCGTTAATATCCTTTCCTACAAGTGAATCTTTCGCGGTTGCAGGGTCATTACTTTTTTCCAGATTCTTTTCCATTTCTTCCTCCTCTTTCTTACTTGAGGTATATACTATTTTTAGGAAAATCAAGAGATGAAATTAAATACTAAAATAAAAACTAATTTGTCGGATATTCCTTTGGTGCCCAAGGAATTCTTACTAACAAAGGCCAGAGAAGCAAGTACTGCTCCTGGTGTGTATTTGATGAAAAACACAAAGGGGCAAATACTATACGTAGGGAAGGCTAAAAATTTAAGAAATCGCTTACAGACCTATTTTCAAGATGCACCCAATGAGTCTGCCAGGATTGAACTATTAGTGAGCCAAATTGCAAGCTTTGATGTTGTTTTGACAGAGACGGAAGCAGAAGCGTTAATTTTGGAGTGTATTTTTATCAAAAAACACAGACCAAAATTTAATGTTCGCTTAAAAGACGATAAGGCGTATCCATATATTAAGATCAATCAAGCTGATTTTCCTCACTTTACATGGGTCAGAAGAACGCAGAAGGATGGAGCCAGGTATTTTGGTCCTTTCCCAACACCATGGGCAGCAAGACAGATTTTAAGGGTAATTAATAATATTTTTCGTTTACGGGATTGCGATGACAATACTTTCTATCATCGCAGCAGACCATGTGTTTTGTATCAAATCAATCGATGTCATGCTCCTTGCGTTGGAAAAATACAAAAAGATAATTATCAAAGTCTAGTTGACCAAGCAATAGAGGTGCTCGAAGGAAAATCTGAAAAATTATCTGATCATATCAGATCATCAATGCTAAAGGCTTCTACAAATGAACAATATGAAGCAGCTGCAGAACTAAGGGATCAATTAAAAAATCTAGAAATAGTAACTACTCCTCAAGCGGTAGATGACGCTGGGGCTTTAAAATCATATGACGTGATTGGGTTTGCTGTTTCTGACGAAAACGTTCACGTTTGTTTAGTAAAGTTGCGACATGGAAAAATAGCTGAAGTATCACATTTTCATATGCAAAGTTGGCATATGAAAAGTTGGGCGGATGAATTTTTTACTGAATTTTTTACTAAGTCACAAATTCTTTTTTCATATATTGCACAATATTATGTAAATACTGAGAAAATAAAAATAAGTGCTGCAGGTGAAGTTTTTTCAAAAAGAGATTTGCCTTTTATGGATGAAGTCTTAGTAGAAAAAACTACAGCTCCTGAAACGATTTTAGTTCCGTTCTTACCAGATGAGGCAGAGTTGCTTGCCAAGATACTTCCGTTTTCTGTGAGAGAGCCTGAGAAAGAATTCGAAAAAAAGCTCTTAAATGTCGCGGTACTTAATGCCCAGTCAGCATTGGAGCAAGAAAAAGGAAAATGGCACACAAGTGAGGCTTTAGATGAAGTAAAACTTAAACTACATTTGTCGATTTTGCCAGATAGGATAGAGTGTTACGATATTTCTAATCTTCAAGGCGGTGATGCTGTAGGCTCACGAGTGGTTTTCTTGCATGGAGTTCCTGAAAAAAAATTATACAGGCGCTATCGGATTAAAACTGTAAAAGGCGCCAATGATTTTGCTATGATGTTTGAAGTATTAAATAGGCGCTTTCATAATGTCGAAGAAGATTTGCCAGATTTGATAGTTATTGATGGAGGAAAAGGGCAGCTTTCGCAAGTTTCGAAAATATTTGAGGAACTCTCAATCCAGGGAGTGGGGTTAGTGGGATTGGCGAAGTCTAAAGTCGAGAGGAATTTTAAAAGCAAGGAGGTAACGCGAAGTTTTGAGAGAGTTTATATTCCGAACAGAAAAAATCCAATACCGCTATATCCTCATACGAAAGCGTATCTGCTTTTAACCCACATACGTGATGAGGCTCACCGTTTTGCAATCGCATACCACCGCAAGTTACGTCAAAAAAGATATTTTAAATAAAACTCAGAGTCTAACCTTAGATGATTTTTCTAGGCAATGACAATGGTCCGTAGAGCGGCGCGCATAGCACAATTTTGGGTTACCAAAAGCTTTACTGTTTTGATACAGATTAAATTTTGAAAACAAGCTCTAATTAACAAAAAACAACTAAATTTTTATACTATGTGTATAAAGAACTAGACTATAAATTGCTTTTAGTCTATATTGCGCACCATGTTGCAGCACAAGCGTCTGGTTTTAATTGATGATGACGAAATATTTTGTAAAACTTTTTCTTCATTATTGGGCATTGAAAACGAAGTACAAACCAGTAGTCATCTAACTTCAGCAAGAAGCCTTATTAAAGAGCGAATATTTGACTGCATTCTACTTGATAAAAATTTGCCAGACGGAAGCGGTGAAGACCTACTAAAAGAACTAGGAGCACAGAGTTTTAGCGTGCCCATTATCATTTTATCTGGTGATTCTGAATTTGGCAGTATCATGCGATGTCTAGCAGCAGGAGCAGCAGATTATCTTATTAAAAGCGAATCATTGATGGCAGAACTATTCATTAGAATTCCTATTGTTATTGAAAAATGGAAAAGACATCTTATTAAAAGCATCCCAGCGACTATCGATGATCTTACGCCAGGACACTTACAAACCACACAAGCTGCATTTGAAAAATCTTACTTAGAAGCAGCTCTTAAACTTGTGAATCATAATATAACTGAACTTGCAAGACGATTGGGACTATCTCGCGCAACATTATTTAATAAAATTAATGAGCATCAAATCGTACGACAATATTATAGAACGTCTAGCACAAAAGCTATGGAACTTGAAAAATGAATACACAGGAAAAAGCACTTCTAAAAACGTGGATATTCTATATTCTTCTTGATCTATCATACTGGCTTTCTTGGATTCCGCTTTCACTTCATTTTTTTAGATCAGGGGAATATCAAACTCAAAAAATTAGTATGGTTGTTATATTGTTTCTATTAACAAGAATTCCAAGATTTCTCTTCAATCCATCTATTGGCAATTGGCTTGATAGGATACAAGAAAAACGTCTTGGTGCTT
>JACQAU010000090.1 GCA_016194835.1 Deltaproteobacteria bacterium | reverse complement strand
GTGCTGTTTTGGTCTTCTATTATTGTTTCTTTTTCTCCAATTCCTTATTGTTTTTTTACCTCAGCTCTTGCAGTTAAGTGTTTTGCTCCTTTTGAGTTTTTTTTAAATGGCATAGGTTGGGGTGGCTTTTATTTGTCCTTTATGACGTTGCTCTTCAGAGTTGTGCCAGACAAAAAAACAACTCTGGCTTTTTCTGTTTTTTCATGTGTGATAGGAATGAGTTCAGCAGTGTTTACTTTTTTGGGAGGCAAATTTGCTTTACTGTTGATGCCGTATGGTGGATTTCCAGTACTTTGGGGCATAGGAGCTGGTTTGCGCTACCTTGTTGTTTTTAGTTTGTTCAAAAAATGTTTGATTAAGTCATAAATTCTTCGAAAAGTTTTTTTAATATTGGGCGTACGGCACGCCAGTCATAATGTGCTTCGACAGTGTGAATAGCATTTGTAATCATTTTTTGTCTAAAATCATGATCCCTAATGAGACGAATCATGGCTGATGTAAATGTATCTGTCTGGTCCGCAATATAAATATCCTTCATAGGAGTAAGAGAAAAGCCTTCAGCACCTTTGCCTGTTGTAATTACCGGTCTGCCAGCAGCCATGGCTTGTAAGATTTTTTGTCTACCGCCTTTACCAAAATGTACTGGCACAAAAACTAAAAGTGCTTCAGATAAATATGGCATAATGTCATTTGGATTGGCATAAACTTCTATTTGAGAAGCTTCTAGCCTGGATTTAAACTCTAGTGAAGGGTTAGAGCCTGCAACTATTATTCTTGGCATTTTAGTTTTTAAGACTGCTTTCAGCCTGGGAATTATTTCGTTACAGAACCAGTTGAGTCCTTCGATATTAGATGGATCGTTTAGGCTTCCAGAGAAAAATAATGTATGTCCCAAGGTTTTTCGGAGTTGACCGTACTGTTTTGTGTTTAAGCAGTTTTGTATTATTTGTACTTTAGACTTAGGAGATTTTTTTTGGATTCTGGTGGCATCAATTGCTGATGATGCGATTAGTAAATTTGCTTGGTTAAAAAAAGTATTTTCTAAGAAAAGTGCTTGTAGGTTTTTAAATAAAAAACGCTGATACTTAGTGTATAAAATAAGCTTGTTAGAGAAATAAAAACTCTGAAGAGCATGCGGATCAAAAATTATTGGATACCCTAATTTTTTTCCTTTCGAAATAAATGATGCCATAGTTGCAGGTGCTATCCAGAGTATTGTATCTGGCTTGAATAAAGACTTAAGTGATTTGGTAATGTTATGTGTTACTGTTGTCTTCCAAGCTTGTGTTTTGTCAGGAGATAAAGTTGACAAGTGTTCGTTTTCTGTGGTGTGAGGTATAAGAACTTCGACTTCTAAAATTTCAGACAGAAGGTAAAGTAAGTTTCTGCAGGGTCGGGGTAGTTGTTTGTTAAAAAAAGTAATTTATAAGGCACCATCACAGGCTAAAACCTGCTGCTTCAGCATCCTTTTTGAAAACCTGCACAGTGTCTAAGCTCATTTCTTCTAAACTTTTATTAAACAGATGTAGTTTCTTTAAAATTTCTGGCATTACAGTAATTATATTGCAACCAGTTTGTTTAGCTTGCATGACATTTAGTGATTCTCTAGAGCTGGCCCATAAAAGCTCTATGTTAGGATCTGTAGCAAGGCATATCTCAGACGCAGATTTCATGATCGGCATTGGATCCACGCCTGTGTCTGCAATTCGTCCTGCAAAAACTGAAATTATTGATGGTGCGCCGTTTTTAAGAGCTAAGGCGATTTCTAAAACTTGTTTTACAGTGAATACAGCAGTGACGTTGAGTTTGATGCCTTGATGTGACAGTGTCTGTATTAGTGGCACCGAAGATTGACCTAACGTATTAGTGATTGGTATTTTAACATATACTTGAGTGCCCCAGTTTGATATTTCTAAAGCCTGTATATGCATAGAGTCAAAATCATCTGCAAAAACCTCAAACGAGATTGGTTTTTTTATTTTAGTGAGTAAATTTTTACTAAAGTCTTTATAATTTTGCACACCTGACTTCCTCATTAAGCTTGGATTGGTGGTAAACCCCTGCACAAGTGGATTTTGCAGCGCATCAAGCATGAGGTTTTGTTCTGCTATATCTAAAAAGATCTTTAATGGGCTTATTAACTGTGGCAATGTGGACATACTATTATCTTTAAAACAAAATTTGCTAAATTTCTCAAGCAAATTATGTCATTTAGCCGAAAAGAATATTAAGCGATGGACACTACTTTCTTTCTGCCATTTAGTGGCATTTATTTAAAAGCATTTCTTTTAAGTGTTTTTTTTGTATGGCTTTTTACTTTTGTGTCCCGCGCAATTGCAAATCGTTTTGGTGTAGTTGCCAAGCGAAGCTCACGCAGGCGTCATGAACGTGATACGCCACTCATGGGGGGGGCTGCTTTTTATTTGGTATTTGCTGGATTTACCGTTATTAGAATTATTTTAAAAAATGATTTACAAAATAGTCCTCTAGTAGATGCTGAATTTGAATTTGTTTTTTTAATTGCGCTCACATTGGTTTTTATCGTTGGTCTTATTGATGATTGGATTGAGCTTAAGGCTTTTCCAAAGTTTACAGTACAAATTATTTCCGCGTTTTTAATTATGATTTTTTATCCTCATCCGCCGCCACTGTTTGAACAGTGGGGTATTCCAACATTTTTATATATACCACTTGGCGTTTTTTGCATTGTAGGTATAACGAATGCGATGAATATGATTGATGGACTGGATGGCCTTTGTGTGGGTATTACTGCCATAGCTGCTTTGACTTTGACATCGGTTTTTTCGATTTATCCTCAAGGTGTAGAATATTCGATATTTTTTTTGATGATATTAGCTGGTAGTGCAATTGGCTTTTTATTTCATAATTTTTATCCGGCTAAAATTTTTCTTGGAGATAGCGGGAGTTTACTTTTAGGTTTTAGTTTAGCAGTTTTTTTGTTGCAAGTGCGTGTAGACCAATCGCCACTAGTTTCAGCAACTGTTCCACTCTTAATTCTTGGTATTCCATTACTGGATGTGGTGTTTTCAATTTTAAGGCGATTTCGATTAGGTAGATCTGTTTTTCAGGGTGACAGAAGTCATATCCATCATAGGTTGAGTCAGGTGGGGTTGAGTCATCGTGCTGTTGTATTGCTTTTGTGGATTGGTTCTTGTTATTTGGGATTTGCTGCTTATTTTTTAGCAGTGTCACCGACCCATAAAACGATTTTCGTTTATACCTCTGTCATTCCATCCCTCTTTTTTTGGTTTATTGCTCTTTATTTTATTGAACGGCGTTTATCTTTTCAAACAGCAAAATTTGGGCATCTTTTCTTAAAACAAGAAGATTCAAAACTAAGAGATCGGCATCGGTTATTGAAATATGTTTCTTTACAACTTCGAGAATATATTGCACGAGTGGGTGATAATAGGTTTATTGCTGTTTTAGCAGGGGCTGGAGTAAATGATGGATCTGATCTAGCAGTGATTGGTTACCTCGGTAATAAGATCAAAGATTTGCAAGAGTCATATCAAGTGTTTCAGAGTCATCCCAATCGTCCAGAGGGTTTAAGGGTTTATCAATTTCCAATTGAGGCTTATCGTATATGGCAGGTGTTAGGCATGGATGAGAAAGAGCTTGCGATTCCTGAGCAGTTCCATGAACCGTTACATGAACCGCTTAAAAAAGCAGGTTAGTTGATAGTATGAAGAATTTTTTTAGTATTTTTTTACCAGTTCTTGTGTTCTTTTTAATGCCTCTGGTTGCCGCTTTGCCTGGTGGAGCCGGATGGATTTCGCATGATCGTGCATTGGTTCTCGTTTTTGTTATGCTTGCATTTATCAGTTCTATTGTTATTTTTATTTTTTTTACTATTGTTAAAAAATCAAAATTAAGAACATTACTCATCAGTGGGCTTATTCTCTTGTGGATAGTTTTCTTTTTGCTTTATTTTATAACTCATATTTCATTTATGCTCGATCACGTTAATGTTCGAAGGGGTATGATTTTATTTTTGTTTCTATTTTTTTTCACCTTAGCCTATTATATCAACCTTAGCAGGCTGCAGGATTTGATTACTTTTATGTCTATTGGTGTACTCATGGGCACATTTGTAGATCTTTGGAAAATGGACTTTTTAAAATTTTCAGAATCACCTAGCAAAGCGCCAGTGATTGTATCTGAGCCTGTGCATGTTTTTCATATTCTATTTGACATGTTTAGTTTTGTGCATGCCACACGCAATCCTGACTTTATAAAAGAGGTGAAAAAATTGTCAGAAAAACATTCTCTGACCTTTTATAATCAACAATTTTCAAATGCTGCTTTTACGGAGCAATCTGTTCCTGATTTTTTGAGACTTGACCGCTCTCAGGAGGTGAATTTCGCGTTTTTACGTGGTGATGACAATGTTATTTTTAAGTTTTTTCTTGAAGCTGGTTACAAAGTAAGCATTCATGGGCAGGGTATGCCGTATTGCAAACGTTTCTCGGCATTATCACACACATGTTTTATGAAACCACACTCAGAGAGTTATTTTGTCGAAATACAGCAAGCCTTAGCAATGCAATTGGCTGAAATTCATAAAAGAATTCCTAGTATATTTTTTGGTAATACGGTGGATGAAATTGTTTATCTCAGTCCAGAAAACTCAATACAAATGGTAGATTCTTTTATACATGATCATCCACGCGATTATTTTAACGGAGTTTCGACTTTTTCGTATATGCATGTGTTAATGCCACATATTCCTGCAGTTTTGGATGAGAACTGCATACCGAGGTCAGATTGGAAAAAGATGGATCTTCCAAGCGCGCCACCCATATTCATGCCGGATGAGCAGCTTGATCGTTATCAGGCACAAGCATTTTGTACGTTGAAGACGTTGGATCGAATTCTTTCATACCTGGAAAATATTGGTATTTATGATCGTTCTATTGTTATTATTCATTCAGACCACGGTCGTTTGAGAGATTTGCGCACAGTATTAAACCGTATGTCTTCATTGACTTCGGCAGAAATTATTGAAAGTGGAAAAATCTTTGCTTGGACTAAAACTCAGGGACAGCATTCTAGTTTGCAGATTGATTATCCAACTTCAAATGCGACAATTGGACGGTTTTTGATGTTACAAAACCAGACTGTCTTACCCAGAGAAGATGAGCTTGTTTTTCGTTTTGGTCTTAGTCGCCATGATCTTGTTCCATATTTTTCTAAGGATGGAATAAACTGGTCGTCTAGTCAGAGTCGTTGATTATGTTGATCCTAATAGTGGGAACCACACCCTAACACCCTAAAAAATATAAGGTTTTTTATAATATTGACAAATTTGGTCAACTTATGGTACATAGTACCGTGGTGAGTTGGTGTGTGAACTTATGCGATGGTTGCTTGCTACAGTTTTATTTATATTTGTTATTTTTCAAAACGCTTGTTCTCCTCAAAAGAAGTATATTCATACTTGCCCTGAGATCTCAAAAGATCAAACTGGTGCGTTTTTTGCTCCAATTGATAGTGATCTGCCGGTAACTCTCAAAGTCGATCCTGATTTTTCTAAAGAACAACAAAGTGCAATTCAAAAAGCTGTTCAAAAATGGAATTCCTTTTATCAAAAAGAACATGGAAAATCATTTTTCTACTTAAAAACTGATTTAGAAGAACAGACATTGCATATTTCAGAAAGTATTTCCTGCGAAGAATTAGAAGATAAAAATTATAGTCAAAATTCCTTTTGGATTAAAAAAACTGATTCAGAAAAGCTTTGGACCAGTCTGGGTTTGACTAAACGAAATCCAGCAATAACATTGCGTTGTTATCTAGATGACATATTGACTAAACAAATTATCATGGTCAATACTAAATATTTAAATTCCGAGCAAGAAGTGAGTGTCTTTTTACATGAACTAGGCCATACTTTGGGACTAAATCATAGCTGTTTAGAAGATGAAGGCATTTCTAAAGAAAATTATATTTCTTGTAAAAATTTGCCAAAAGCACATCCATATTATAAAGCTGTACTATATCCCTATTTAGTTCAGTTAGAGACTAAGGAGAGTTTAGAGAACAATGATGAAGCAAGAACAAATTGTTTGTATAAAGAGGAGTAAGCTATGATTTTAATTGCTATAAGTGCAGGGATTGTCGGCTTTGTCCATTCTCTTTCTCCAGCACATTGGTTTCCTATAGTTTTAGTTGCCAAAACAAAAAAGTGGGGACCTTATAAGATTTTCTTAGGAACTGCTGTTGCCGCATGCGGACACGTTTTGGTGTCACTTTTTATTATTGGGCTTGGTGGTCTGATTGGCTTTAACTATTTTATACAAAATGAAAAAATTATAGAACAATATTCTGGCCTGTTTTTAGTGGTTTTTGGCTTGATCTATGTCGCTATTTCTTATTTGACACACTATCGTTGTTTTGGGCACACACACCATGGCGTTACACCAACTGAGTTATCACTAAAAAATAGAGAACCATGGTGGTTTTTGTTTGGTATTGGTTTTTCTCCCTGTATAGCGGTTTTACCGTTATTTATTGTTGCTTTTCCCAAGGGTTTTTTTACACTTCTATTAGCAACAGTTTTTTTTATGTTGGGTGTTTTAACTTCGATGCTGAGTGCGTCATTTATAGTTGTTAAAGGTATTATGAAGTTAGATCACCCAATATTGGAGCATCACGGGGATTTGCTAACTGGCTTTTTTGTTGCAGCAATGGGGGTTGTTTTATTTTTTATCTAATTTTTTTTCCATTTCTTATTGGTGCAGTTCAGGCCTTAACTCCAGATCGCTGGTTTCTCCTATCCGTCTTGAGTTGGCAAAAAGGCTGGAATTGGAGAAAAACATTTTCTTTAAGTCTTGCCTTGTTATTTATACATTCACTTGCGGGAGCATTGTTGTTTTTTATTTTAAAACCATTTATTTTTTATTTAAACGCAACTGAGATTCTATTTTTTACTTTGGGATTTATTTTCTTTTGTTTGTTTATACGCATTTTTCATTTCAAAAGAACATTCATAAACTCTAAAAATATTTGGTGCCTAGTTATGGCTTTATTACTATTGGGACCCAGTGAGCCTTTGGTGCCAGTGCTAATAAAATCAATCGAATTTCAACATGGATATTTAATTCCTTTTTTATCATATTTGCTTGGCACTCTGTGCTGTGGTACGTTGCTTATTTTCTTTGGGAGATTTTTTTGGGAGGTGCCTCAGTTTTTGCCTAGGTGGCTCCTGTTACTCAAAAAGCAAATGGCGGTAATGCCCCTGTTTGCACTGTGGATTGTCGGCATGTTTATGATTATGACTGTTTAAACTTGTTTGCGTTTTCAAAATATTCATTAATTATTTTCGAAATAATTTCTTTTATGGGCAAGATCTCGTCAATAAGGCCTACGCCTTGTCCGGCGCTCCAGACAGCGGTATAAGTCGGACCTAAAATAGCTTTTTTTAATTTTTCTGAACCGATCCAGTTTCTCATTATTTTAACGTATTTTTTTGTTTTTGGATTTTTAAGAAGTTTTTGTTCAATCCATGACAATTCTGTACCTATTTTTTCGACATATGGTGTTTTGATGACAGAAAGAGGTGTTCCAGAGATTTTTTTAGTCAAAATAATATCTTCAGGCTTAGAGTTGAGAATGGCTTTTTTATAGAGTTCATCAACTTTAGCTTCGTTGCTTGCAATAAATCTTGTTCCAATTTGAACGGCCGAAGCGCCAAGGGCTAGGGCCGCAAATAGTTGGGTGCCGGTTGCAATTCCTCCAGCAGCTACGATGGGGATTTTGATATGCCTTTTTAGGTATGGGATAAAAACTAGTGGTGATATAGGTCCTGCGTGACCGCCAGCTCCGGAGCTAACGGCGATAACTCCATCCGCACCAAGACTTTCGACTTTTTTAGCATACTCCAATGTCGTCACGTCACAAAAAACTTTTGATCCAATTGCGTGCATTCTTTTAATTGTTTCTTTAGGTGAGCCCAGAGAAGTGATTACGAGTGGCACTTTTTCTTGTACACAGACCTCAAGATCTTTGGCACATCTAAAGTTTGCTTGGTTGACAATGAGATTTATAGCAAAAGGCTGTTTTGTTAGTTTTTTTACTTCATGGATTGCTTTTTGAAACTGCTCCGATGTTCTCCAGTTTAAGGACGGCATTGCGCCAATACCGCCAGCCTCACTAACTTCGGCGACTAGTGGTGGGTCACTAACTAAAAACATAGGGCCTGCAATCAGAGGATATCTGCAATCAAAAAGTTTTGTAAATGGTGTGGTAATGGTATTTTGCATATGCCAATAAGATGTCATAAATTTTTTATGGTTTCAATCGCTATTTATTGCTTTATTTTCCTAGGCATAAGCATATTTTTTGCT
>JACQAU010000089.1 GCA_016194835.1 Deltaproteobacteria bacterium | reverse complement strand
CATATCATAACAATCGAAGACCCAATTGAATTTGTTCATACACATAAGAATTGTATAGTTAATCAAAGAGAAGTAGGAGTTGATACAAAAAGTTTTAGAAGTGCATTTAAACGAGTATTAAGACAAGATCCTGATTATATTTTAGTAGGAGAACTTAGAGATATAGAAACTATTGAGATGGCCATAAACATGGCTGAAACAGGGCATTTAGTCTTTGGAACTCTACACACTAACGGCGCTGTGCAATCTCTTAACCGAATCACAAATGCTTTTCCACCTCACCAGCAAAGCCAAATCAGACATTCACTTTCTTTTACACTTCAAGCAACAATTTCTCAAATGCTAATCCCAAAAAGTTACACTCCAGGGCGAATTGTAGCATTTGAACTACTCATCCCCACCATGGCTATCAGAAATCTGATAAGAGAAGATAAAATTCATCAAATTTACTCTGCAATGCAAACCGGACAAGAAGAAACGCAAATGAATACCATGAATCAAAGTTTAGTTAACTTGGTAAAAGCAGGGCAATTATCTAAAGCCGACGCATTAGAACACAGTCCGCTTCCAGAAGAACTAAGTAAAAATCTTGCTCTAATCAATAAAGGATAGATCCGAATGCCTGAATTTGAATATGTCGGTATTGATAAATCCGGGAAAAAAACTACAGGCAAATTTGACGCTCCTAGTGAGGGCGATTTGCGAGTTTATTTGAGATCCAAAGGCATCCGCCCAATGCGTATAAAAAAAATTAACGCTTTCAAGCAGGATTTGGGAAAAATATTTAGAAGCTCTGGAAGAACAATGTCACTCGAAACTCTGGTGAGTGTTACAAGACAACTACATGCATTAATTACATCTGGAATTCCATTAGTGCAAGGACTCGAGTTTTTAGCAGAACAAGCAGCAACAACAAACATAAAAACCATTATCACAGTAATGAAAGAAAAAGTCTCACAAGGCTCTTATCTCTGGGAAGCTTAGGTCTTTATCCTAAAATTTTCCCAAAATTTTATGTTTCACTTGTTAAAGTTGGCGAAGCATCTGGTGCACTAGACCTAATGTTCAAGCGTCTCAATCGTTATTTAGAAACATCCAACAAACTTACCCGTATTGTCAAAGGCGCAATGATGTATCCTTTGATTATTACGTGTTTAGGAATTGTTGTAATTTCTGCAATGTTAATTTTTGTTATTCCAAAATTCGAAGAACTATTAAAAAGTAATAATCAAGAACTGCCAGGTCCAACACAGTTTGTAATTTTTATGTCTCACTTTGTTGCTGGAAATATTATTTATATTATTTTAGCACTAGTAACTGCCGGGTTTATGCTTTCACAATTTATTAAATCAAAAGAAGGAAGAGCACAAATTGATCAACTCGTTTTCAAAACTCCTTTGTTTGGACCGTTAATTCAAAAATCTTCGATTGCTCGTTTTTCAAGGACATTACAAATTATGCTCTCTTCTGGAATTAATCTTTTAGATGCTATTGATATTTGCAAATCCACAATGAACAATGCTGTTTTAGAAGACGCAGTTAGCACTGTGCGAAAAAATGTAGAGAGCGGAAAAAACTTAGGGGGCTCAATGAGCAAACTCCAAGTATTCCCTAGAATGTCTGTTCAAATGATCGCAGTAGGCGAAGCAAGTGGTAATTTGGATAAAATGTTAGAAAAAGTAGCAGATTTTTACGAAGAGGAAGTCGAAATCACAATTAATAGCATGACAAAACTTATCGAGCCTTTGATACTAATCACCTCATCCATGAAACAGGCATCCTGAAAGGAAAACCCTTTGTACCAATTAACTGTGGTGCAATCCCCGAAAATCTTATGGAAAGTGAACTCTTTGGTCACAAACGAGGCAGCTTTACAGGAGCTGTCAGTGACAAGCCAGGACTTTTTGAAGTAGCATCCGGTGGCACACTTTTTTTAGACGAAGTAGGCGAACTCCCTGTCAGTCTGCAATCTAAACTCCTTAGAGCATTACAGGAAAAAAGTATTAGACGAGTGGGCGGAGTAGATAATATCAAAGTAGATGTAAGGATTATTGCAGCTACTAATAAAAACTTAGAAACAGCTATAGTTCAGGGTAGTTTTCGAGAAGACCTTTATTATAGACTTAATGTAATTCAAATTAAAGCCCCGCCCTTAAGACATCGAAAAGAAGATATCCCTTTATTAGCTGAGCATTTTTTGAAAAAATATATGGAAAAATTTGGAACCACAATTACAGGGTTTCAACCACAGGTTCTAGATGCTTTAATGAATTATTCATGGCCAGGAAACGTAAGAGAACTTGAAAATTTTATAGAAAGAGCATTTACTCTCGAATCTGGAAAAAAAATCTCATTAGGCTCCCTCCCCCAGTCTGTCTTAATGCAGTACGAAGAAGCACATAAAACTCCTCAAACCCAAAAAAAGGATATTGAGCATAGAGAGCTACACTTACCAGAAGTAGATTTTACAAAAGGTGGTATCAAACTAGATAAAATCATTGGAGAAATTGAACGGCATTATTTTCAAGAAGCTTTGAAATATACTAAAAATAGAAAAAATATTGCAGCACAGTTATTGGGCTTAAGTTTCCGTAATTTCAGATACCGCATGGCAAAAATAGGCCTACCTAAATAATATACCATTTATGTCAACTTAAATGATTTTTTTATTTATTTTTGTTGCATTAAAAAAAAAAGCACTATATAAGTCAGTTACACACATTCAAAATTCCATGGGATCGCCGCTTCCCCCCCCACACACACTGAAGAGGATCCCGTGGCAACAAAGGACTTTGAGGCTCAATCCTTCGAGTCCTTTGTTGCATTTAAAGGGGTAAATTTCCAGTGCGCATATTGGGTGTTGATCCAGGTTCTAAAAATACAGGCTATGGCTGCGTTGATATTATCGGAAACCAATTAAGACTTGTTAGTCATGGAACAATCAAAATCTGTAATAATAAAAACACTGATTTAATGGAAAAAAACTTAAGTAATATCATTTTGAAATTTAAACCCGAAACCTTAGTTGTTGAAAAAGTCTTTTTTGCTAAAAACGCTTTATCTGCTTTAAAACTAGGTCAAGCCAGAGGCGTTGTTCTTCTGACTGGTGCTGCTTATGGACTCAATATTATTGAATATAACTCTACTGAAGTAAAAGCCAAAATCACAGGTTATGGACGAGCAACAAAAGCCATGGTTTCAAAAGTAATACAAATCCTATTTGGAAAACAAAATTTTTTAACTTTTGATGCCTCAGACGCTCTAGCCTTAGCAATGAGTCATGCATATCAAATTATGGCTCATAATAAGAAATACTTTAAAAATCATCCTCTTGAAAAACTCGAAATACTTAGTAAAAAAAGAAAAAAACTTTCACTTGCAGAAAGCATAGGACTTGGGAGAAAGTAAAACCAGTTATGATTGGATACTTAAGAGGCAAACTGATTACATGCTACGAAGGCAAAGCTCTCATTTGGATTGGAGCTGGAGAATCACCACTGGGAATAGGCTATACAGTGAATTTGCCCCAAAGCACTTGTTATACAAATCTGCAAGTTGGAGAAATTTTAGAACTTTTTATTTATCACCACATCAGAGAAGCCGCATTTGATCTATATGGATTTTTTTCAAAGTCAGAAAAAGAAATTTTTATGACTTTACTTTCTGTAAGCGGCATTGGCCCAAAATTAGCTCTAAACATTATTTCGCACCTGTCTCCTGCCAATCTAGTAGAGTCAATATTCTCTAAAAATAGAGATATTTTACTAGACATACCTGGTATTGGTAAAAAAATGGCAGAGAGAATTATTTTAGAACTATATGATCCAATAAAAAAGAAAATCGAAAATGACGGCACTCTAGCTGAAGAAATAAAAAGAACAAAAATGCAAAACACTCCTTTAAAAACAATACCACAAATTATGTTTGACGAAGCAAAAGAAGCCTTAATGCATTTAGGCTTTCGAGAAGGAGAAATTGTCAATGTATTTAAACAATTTGAAACTCAAACAATTGCACCAGAAAGTACAGAAAAATTAATCCGACAAGCTCTGGTTCAACTATCCTGAGGACATAAAATGTTAGAGAATGAACGAATATTAGACCCAAAAGTTTTAGCAGAAGAATTTACTTCGTCTCAAACACTTGTTTTAGAAAAATCACTACGACCATTGAAACTAACAGAATACGTAGGCCAACAACAAACAAAAGAAAAACTAGAACTCTTTTTACAAGCAACCGTCCAAAGACACGACGCCCTGGATCACGTTTTGCTCTCTGGACCACCAGGCTTAGGCAAAACAACCTTAGCTCATATCATTGCT
>JACQAU010000088.1 GCA_016194835.1 Deltaproteobacteria bacterium | reverse complement strand
TCTTGAAATTTCCTTTTAAAAGTTCACTCATAATAGTTCCTCAAATTACAGAATTACCCTCCAACGTATATCAAACTAATATTAATTTGCAAGTCCTTAAACTGCTAAACAGTAATCTCCCCTAAAAGGTTAAAATTCTTTAAAAAACACAATCAAAGAACTAGCTATTTTTGAGAGTTTTTGGTAGTAAAAATACACGGCTTAGATAAGATTAAACATGTTCAATTCTAACAGGAGCTTGGGCTGGAAACAGTTAGTGTTTATATTAAAATGAGTTACCTAGCGATTATTGGAGCAGGGCAAATTGGTAGTCGTCACTTACAGGGACTAGCACATCTGAATAGAGTTGCACATATTCAGGTAGTAGATCCTTCTCCAGATTCTCTTGCATGTTCGCAAGAACGATTCAATCAGGTGCGTGGTTCTGGTAATGTGACAGTGGAGTTTTTAACAAATCTTCGTGACCTAAACAATCAACTTGATTTGGCAATTATTGCTACAACCGCAGATGTACGTCGGAAGATCACTGAACAACTTATACAAGAGAAGTTAGTAAAAAATCTCATCTTAGAAAAAATAGTTTTTCAGAGCGAATCTGATTTTGCGAGCATTGCAACACTTTTAATACAAAAGGAAGTTAAGGCATGGATCAATTGTCCCTTTCGGATGTGGCAAGGATATCAAAAGATTGCAAGCTTGAAACCTAGAAATCTACAGTTCCATGTCACTGGATCACAGTGGAACTTGGCATGTAACTCGATTCACTATCTAGATATTTTCTGTCTACTTACAGGGACGATTCCGATAAAAATTTCTAGTGATAAGCTCGATCCTGGTTCTATTCCGAGCAAACGTAAAAACTTTGTTGAAATTACTGGTACACTTACTGGTACTACTCAAAATGGTTGTTTTTCTCTCACTTCTTGGCGTGAGGGCCACGCACCTGTTACTGTACATATGACAAGTGATAATCTTCAGTGCACAGTACGTGAAGATTTGGGACGTGCTTGGATTGCAGTGGGTGAGTCGTCTTGGACAATGCACGAAGAACTTTTTCCCACACCATTTCAGAGCCAACTCACTCATCTTGCAGTTCAAGAGATTTTGGATCATGATATTTCATCTCTTCCAGACTTTGTTACTTCTTGGAAGGTTCATACACCGATCTTGCGAGCAATTTCCTCTCATTTGGGTGGAGCGCAACCATGTCCTATAACATGAACTCGGAATTCTGCTTGGTTGGTGCTGGTCAAATGGCGATAGATTATGCAAAAGTTTTACAAAGTCTTAAACAACCATTTGTCGTTGTTGGTCGTGGTGCAACAACCGCAAAGACCTTTGAATCTCAAACAGGACTTTCTGTTAAGCATGGTGGCGTTAAGGAATTCCTTGCCCGCGTTCAAAAAGTTCCACAACAAGCGATCGTTGCTGTCGGAGTGGAACAGTTGTCTTCGGTTACTTCAGTCTTGATTGAGAGTGGTGTGCGAAGAATATTAGTTGAAAAACCGGGAGGCCTGAATATAAGTGAAATTCGGAATCTTGCTAGCCTAGCAGATCGTCGGTGTGCAGAAATCTATGTGGCGTATAATCGTCGCTTTTATGCATCTGTTCTTACGGCTAAACGTTTGATTGCTGAGGACGGCGGAGTTACATCATTTCATTTTGAATTTACAGAATGGCCACATGTGATTGAAAAACTCCCTGGAGAAATGATTAAACGTGAGTGGTTTCTGGCAAATTCAACTCATGTGATTGATATGGCTTTTTTTCTGGGCGGCAAGCCTAAAGAAATTTCGAGTTTTGTGTCTGGAAGTTTGGAGTGGCACCCCTCTGGTGCACAATACTCAGGAGCTGGAATAAGTGTAAACGGAGCGCTTTTCTCTTACTGTGCCGATTGGACTGCCCCTGGGCGATGGAATGTAGAAATTATGACAAGAAAGCGTCGATTTATTTTCAGACCTCTTGAGAAGCTTCAGGTGCAATTAAATGGAAGTGTTACAATTACAGACTTTCCACTTCAAGACCAACAAGATCATGATTTCAAGCCAGGTCTTTATCGACAAACCAAAGCTTTTCTTAGTGGTGATGTCGAAGATCTTTTGTCTATTGCTGAGCATGTCTCGAATTTAGTGATTTATGAAAAAATGAATGGGAAGGCATAATTAGTCAGATTCTGCTCAAAAAGGTTCAGCAGAATCTTCCCAATTGACTACTGCTAGGTAGATTAATAAGTCTAGCCTCAATATTTTCAGATACCGAAAGATCTGCCCTTGGGCAAGTCTTATACATTGGTAAACGGTGCATTAATGTCCACGCAGGTCTCAGCATTAGCCCACAGTGATGGGCATACTCTAAAAAAGCGTCATTTCTAATCTGATCAGGAGTGTCAAATAAGAAAGCATTTAACCAGTAATTGCTTTTTGCAAACGGTGGCTCTTTAAAAAATTTTACTCCAGCTACTTTACTAAACGCCATCTTGTATCGTTCTGCAAGAGCGCGTTTTTTGGATACAAAAAAATCTATTTGTTCAAGCTGCGCACATCCAAGGGCAGCGTTAATATTTGGAAGGCGAAAATTATATCCAATCTGATCATGAAAATATCTCCAAGGATGTTTTTGCTTTGCAGTGGTTGTGAGATGTTTTGCTTGATCAGCTAGTGTGGTGTCATTGGTTAAAATCGCGCCTCCACCTCCAGTACTTATTATTTTATTTCCATTAAAGCTCAGTACAGATACTTTGCCATAAGTGCCGGCATGGCGGCCTTTATATTGTGATCCAAGCGATTCTGTAGCGTCTTCGATAAATTCAATTTTGAAATCAGAACAAATCTGCATTAAAGCATCCAAATCTACTGGATGACCAAAAACATGTACTGCAATGAGGGCTCGGATTCTCCTACCTGTTTTTTTATTAAAACAATTTCCAGAGCGGAGTTCTGTGTTTTCTCTTAGATAAGTCCGTAGAACACTTGGACTAACTCCTAATGTATTTTCATCGCAGTCTACAAAATGAGGTATGCCACCAGAATAATGAACCGCATTTGCAGTAGCAACAAATGTGAGAGATGGCAAAAGAACTTCATCACCAGATTCAACTCCTACTAAACGACAACACACTTGCAGCGCTGCTGTGCCGTTTACTGTGCTAACTGCTCTTTTCATTCCAGTGTATTGTGCAAGATTCTCTTCGAAAAGATCAACATATTTACCAACCGAAGATATCCATCCGGAATCTAGACAGTCTTTAATATATTCCCATTCTTTTCCGCATAAATGAGGCTCGTGTAAAGCTACCGTTTTGGCATTGGTGCAAATAGCAGTTCTGATTGCTTCTATAAGTTGCTGAAAAAGAGGGTTATTATGGCTGAAGTTTTGTGTCATAAGATTATAAATCTCCTATTTAATAGATTATAAATCTCCTATTCTAAGCCCAGCTCTTAGCCCATCTTTGCCAAAATATTTAGGCTCCCAACCTAAAAGTTTTTTAGCTTTTTGATTATCTCCCCAAAGTCGTTCGACCTCGCTTTTTTCAGGTCTAAGCCGAATGGGATCAGTAATTATTTCAATTTCTTTATGCATTAACTCAGCAATACGCTTGGCTGTTTCGCCAATTGAGATTTCAAAACCACTACAAATATTAATTTCTTCTCCTATTGATTGTGAACTTTCCGCTACTGCTAAAAACCCTCGAACCGTATCTCTTACAAAACTAAAGTCACGTGTAGGGGATAGTTTTCCTAGTTTAATACGTGTTTGTCCATTTGCAATTTGCGTAATTATAGTTGGGATAATGGCACGAGCCGATTGGCGTGGACCATAAGTATTAAATGGCCTAATGATAGCAACTGGGGTTTCAAAAGAGCGGTAGAAAGAAAGAGCTAACTGATCTGCTCCAATTTTAGTTGCTGAATATGGTGATTGACCTTGAAATGGGTGGTCCTCGGTAATTGGTACAAAACGTGCGGTGCCATAAACTTCGCTTGTTGAGGTATGGATAATTTTTGATACTTCAAGCTTACGCGCAGCCTGAAGGATATTTAGAGTACCTTGGATATTTGTTTCTACATAGTTCGCTGGTGAATGGTAAGAGTAAGGGATTGCTATTAGTGATGCCAGGTGGAAAACAATGTCGCAAGATTTGACCGCTTCATTTACACCAAATGGATCACGGATATCACCAGAAAAAACATCTATCTCTGATCTGATTTCTTTTGGTAAATGATCAAGCCAGCCCCATGAGTTAAAAGAATTATAAAATACAAATGCCCTAACATGGCAACCTTCACGGATTAATGCCTCGGTGAGATGCGATCCAATAAATCCATCAGCACCTGTTACAAGAACTTTCTTGCCTCTAAGATTTTTCATGACCAACACAATTTAAACGGTTTTAAGCAAAAAAACCACACTATTTTTGTTGTTCATATTCATCAAGTTTTCGGGCGATCCCGGCAAACCAAAATAAAGTAATTGCCAGCCAGCTCACACAAATGCGAGCGTCAACCATACAACTTACAAATTGACCACTCAAGTAAAGTAGTGAACACCAATAAATTGAATTATTACTCACACATAGCTTTGTAAAGATTCCAAAAATAAGCACAAATGCAAATAAAGCAAAAATACCCCCGGAGACGGCCATTTCTAGAAAGAGATTATGTGTGTGTGAACCATCAGGTCTGTAAGCATTTTTAAGAGGAAACTTCTTTTCTTGGCTCCTAAAAGAAAATCCGTCGAGACCAATGCCTAGCCATGGTTTGGCTTTTATAACCTGTATTGCCAATTTATAAACGTACAAACGCTCTTTCATCGCAGTGTCAGACATTTTAGAATACACAGTATTTCCAGCTAACGATCCTGTACCAAAAAAACGACCCATTAATGGTTTATATCCTATGATTCCGATGGTCAAAACCACTGCAGTTGTAATAGCTAAAATAATATGTTTCCAATATCTGCGTCCATAATTTGAAAATAGCACTACTAATAAAATAGCTATTATAGATAAAAATGCGCTTTTTTCTAAAGTCATTACCCCCATTATCATTAGACTAAAAGAAGTAATGGCACACCACCAGTAACGGCGGGAAAATAACAGCACCAATGGCAGAGCTCTAACTATAAATTCAGCTAATGCTGCAACACTAAGCGAACTCCCCAACTGAAATGATATGTTTGGTGCATCTCTTACAATGTTCAAAAAATTAATTATAAATGCTGAGTTAGGAAAAAAAATTTCTATTATAGAAAATATGAACAAAATACATGTAGCGATAAAAAATCCAAGCAGCACTGAGCGCGCTGGAAAATGCTTATCCATAATAGTTACAAGTGCAGCTAGCTCGCCTAATATTAGAGCAATGAGAATACTAGAACCACGCGCCGGGTTTCCTTCGACGACCAAAGACAATCCAAGAAGAAAATCTAGAGCAATTATTGATATAACAAGCCCAATACAGAGTGGTTTTTTTGAAAGACTCTTAATCCACTTGAACCATTGACCTTGATATTGAGAAAAAACACACATTGTTTGAAGCAAGAGCCAAAAAACGAAAAAGAACTTGAAAGGCTGGAACCGGCCCAACCTAATGCCAAATAAAAACATGTCATGATCGATAAAGCCCGGAATAGTTAGCAATGCCAAAGTACAAGTTAAGACCCAATTGCGTAAATATACAATGGTTGCAAAACGCATTAAGAAGGTACTCCCGCTCTAAGGCGCCATGCAATTATTACTAAAGGCAAATAGGCAATCCCCAGCATAACCAAACTATAGCTAGGATAGCATAAACTAATCCAAGCAAATGGTGTAAGCCATAAAAAATTGATCAAAATCACTGCCTTGCTCACTTGCGAATGGCTCCAGCCAAGTCTAACTGCTTTTTGGTAAGCATGATCACAATGTGCCCGAAAAATACGTTGTTTCCTGAAAGCTCGCTGGCAAAGCGTATATGTAGCATCTACCATAAAAACTCCCATCAGAATAGTCGAGGTGATCCAGAAAATGCGTCCAGTGATTTCTCCCCAAAGGCATAGTAGCGCAAAACAAAATCCTAAGTAACCGCTACCAACATCACCCATAAATATTTTGGCTGGCTGCCAATTTAAAACTATAAATCCAAGACTTGTAACAAACAATAGTGCATAAGCCAGTCCCAAGCCAGTTGAACCAGAGATAAACGAAAAAACTGCAAGAACTCCTGCAACACTGGCACATTGACTCGAAGCTATACCATCAATTCCATCCATGAAATTATATAAATTAATCATCCAAACCATGTAGAGTGTGGCAAAAACTACTGCCAGAGCTAAAGGTATTTTTAAATGTAATACTTCGACCTGAAAATCAGACGAAAGTTTTGAGCTAAGAATAAGAACAACTCCTATAGCAGTTATTAAATGAACAAATAAGCGGATTTTGGCCGAAAGAGCCATGTGATCATCTGCAAAACCAAGCAATGCGATTAGCGTACCGCCGGTTAATAATAAGTACCCCAAATAGTCTGGCATCAACTGAAGTTTAAGTAGTAATGCTATGCTTATTGACACGCAGATAACTATTGATAATCCTCCTCCTCTTGGTACAGGGATCTGGTGTGAGCTGCGGTTATTAGGAATGTCTTGTAGCCCAAAATGAATGCTATATTTCCTAAGCAATAATGTGAGCAGGTAAGAACAGATGCATAGCGGTATAAAGATTATGAAAACTTTAATTTCATGCATTGTCATAACCTGCCATTTGCTTGGTGTTTAAATGCTAAAGCTGCCTCTCTCATCCCTTGTGTAACTGAGTACGGTGGTTCCCAGCCAAGTTTTTCACGTATTCCCGAAATATCACACGTATAGTTTCCAACTAGACGTTGAATTGTATCAGTGCGGCCAGTTAATTTGCCTACAAAAGATAAAAATGATGGTGGAACTGAAACAAGACGCACAGGACGGTCTAATGCTTCTGCTATTTTATTTATCAATTGTGCTGTAGATAGATCTTCCACGTCACTTACAAGAAAAGTGTTAGCTATCTCATGCGAATAATTAAGAGCAGCACACATTGCATTTGTAAGATTCCCGACAAACAAGAGACTTCGTTTATTCTTAACTCCCCCAAATGGTAGCGGGATGCCTCTATTGACTGCGCTCATTAGTTTATAAAAGTTTGCTTTGACTCCTGGGCCATAAACTAAAGGGGGTCTTAGGATGACCCAATCCATTTTAGAATTATCAAGCTTATGAAATAACTGCTCAGCTTCCCACTTAGAAATCGAATAAGGGTCACCGAGTTTATGTTCATAAACTTTCGTGTTATCAGTATAAGGAGTGTTTTCTCCTTCCCCTAGCACTTTGATAGAACTCACGTACACAAAACGTTTTACTTTAGCTTCTTGCGCAGCTTTCAATAAACACTCTGTAGCCTGAACATTAACTCTACGATATTCGTTAATTGAGTCTAGATTTTTATTTTTCATTTGATGAACGTGAGCAGCCAGATGAACAACAGCATCTATATTATACAATGCTTTGCTCCAGTCTGTTGTAGAACTCAGCTCTCCAATTTTAATTACACAAGACACGCCCTTTAATTCTGAAGCACAATTGCCTCTAATGGCTGCAATAACTTCAAATCCTGCAGAATTAAGGTCTTGGCAGGCTCTAGTACCGACAAAACCGTCAGCTCCTGTTATCAACACTCGTTTAATCATATTGGTATTTCATTCATGAGAGTTTCAAGTTTATTAATTAGATGAACGCTATCAAAGTTAGCCATGAAATAATTCCGTCCGTTTGTTCCAAGTTGCTGCCGTTCAGATTCACGCATCTCATACATTTTTAAAACAGCTTGTGCTAAAGCATCAGCATCTTCTGGAGGACAGGCAATACCGGCTTGCGCTTCTTCGATCACAGCGTTTCCCTCTCCCCCTACTGCGGATATAACAGGCTTGGCACACGCTAGATATGATTGCACCTTGGCCGGAATAGTCATAGAAAAAATAGGACTGTTTTTTAAAGTCACCAGCATAACATCTGCAAGCGAAAAGAAATTTGCCATTCTTTCAACTGGAAATTTGCCAAGAAGATGAAAGCAGTTTTGAATTTCACGTCTTTTCACTTCAGCCTCGACCCAAGGGCGCATTCTTCCGTCTCCAAGAACCAACCAATGAATTATTTTATTACTATATTTCAACTTTTCAGCAGCACTTAAGATTGTTTCGAAATCTTGTGCGGCTCCGATATTTCCAGCAAACATTACCTTAAAACCACCATTGGGCATGAGTTTGATTTCTGGAGCATCACCAGAAAGTTTTACTGGCTGATATATTTGTTCTGCAGAATTTGGCAAATAAACAATTTTAGCAGGATTTACTCCAAAGCGTTCGATTTGTGGCTTAAACGCACGTGATGGAATAAGAATAAGATCACAATGGCGATAAATCCATTTTACCATATGTGCAATTGCTCTTAAAATTACAGCATTTTTAATTGCACCAGTTGCAGAGAGGCTTTCTGGCCACAGGTCTTGGACCCAAAAGAGGACAGGAATTTTTTTTAGCATTCTCATTATAACTGCAGGAATTCCTACAGTTACTGGTGAAGGTTGATATACTAGGATCACATCGTATTTTTCACGGCAAAATAACAAACCTGTCAGAGTAGCAAAAAAAGCAAATGACAAGTAATTTAAGACAAGCCGTATTCCTTTACTTGCTCCTCTGGAGATTAGAGGTGACCTGATTATTTTTATTCCTTTGTAAGTTTCTTTAAAAGGCTTGAAAACCGAGTAATCTTTGAAAAATTGGCCATCAGGATAATTTGGGATTCCAGCCAGTACAGTTACATGGTTGCCCCTCTCAACGAGATTTGCAGCTAATTCGTTAATTCTAAATGCCTCGGGCCAGAAATATTGGGATATTATGAGGATTTTCATTGTCGCCAGACATTGCGATTAACATAATCTGTATAGCTCATAATAATCCTAACCACTTTTTTAGAAATACAATCAACATTGTAATCAGGAACAGGACTAAATGGTTTTTCCGTACGTGGCAAAGTTTGTGCTGTTACGATATCGATGGATTGCAAGATGCGCTCACTCCTAAGGCCACACATGATGAGAACACCCTCGTCCATACCTTCTGGGCGCTCATGTGCTTCGCGAATGGTCACGGCTGGTAAATTAAGAAGCGAAGCTTCTTCGGTAATTGTGCCGCTGTCAGATACTACACAGTACGCGCCCTGTTGTAGACGGATATAATCAAAAAGCCCGAGAGGCTTAAGGAACTGGATCATAGGATTAGATTCATACATGTTTTTATGCAAATTTAGAGCTTCGAGGCGTTTGCGTGTTCTAGGATGAGTGGAAACAATGATTGGAAAGCCATACTTTTCTGTTATTGCATTCAATGACTCTACCAGATTAGTAAGTTGCTCTGGAGGATCAACATTTTCTTCGCGATGAGCACTTACTACAAAAAATTTATTCTGTTCAAGTTTTAGTTTTGCTAAAATATCCGATGACTCAATTTTATTCCAGTAATGTGTAATTATTTCCTTCATAGGGGAACCGATCTTAATTACAGTTTCAGGGCGCAGGCCTTCTGCGAGAAGGTATTTTCTTGCATGTTCAGTCAGTGGCATGTTGATATCACTTAGGTGATCCACAATCTTGCGATTTATTTCTTCTGGCACTCTTTGATCAAATGATCGATTGCCTGCTTCCATATGAAAAATGGGTATTTTCCGCCGTTTTGCTGGAATAACAGACAAACAACTGTTTGTGTCTCCGTAGAGTAAGACTGCGTCAGGTTTTTCCTGGGCTATAACTTCATCAGATTTAGCTATAATATTTCCAATGGTCTCGGCCAGGGTTTGTCCCACTACCTTAAGGACATGATTTGGTTCTCTTAGTTCCATTTCATTAAAAAAAATTCGATTCAGTTCGTGGTCATAATTCTGACCGGTATGAACTAAAACATGATCTGTGTTTTGATCGAGTGCGTGTATAACCCGGCTCAGCTTAATGATCTCGGGCCTAGTGCCAATGATAGTCATTACTTTAAGTCGTTTCATCGGAGCAACTCCCCGTCTTCTATGTGATTCCATTCTCCAATCATCAATTCGTGTTGTTTAAGTAGGGCTACAGTTTTATTGAAATCAATAACCGAATCTGCAGATGAGAATTCTTTTTTTAATATCGAAGTAGTGGTAATGACATCAGACAGTTCAGGCAACATAGGGAGTATCACATAATAATCTCCTCGTCTGATTGTGTGGTGCATTTCTTCTTCTGAAACCATAATCTCATGCATCTTTTCACCAGGACGAATGCCGGTAAATTTAATTTCAATTTTGCGATTACCAATTAATGCTTTAGCAATGTTAATAACTTCTGCGGATGGGGCATTTGGAATATAAGTTTCACCTGGTTTGCCAAAGCGTAGTGCTGCAAAAACGGTGTCTACGGCTTGATTTAAACTTAATAAGAATCGTGTCATCTCAGGTACGGTAACTGTCACTGGTCCGCCTTGTTCAATTTGATAATGAAAAAGCGGAATCACAGATCCGCGAGAGGCCAAAACATTACCATATCGAACACAGATGAACGTGGTTTTTCGATTAAGTATATTGGCAGAAGTAAAGATGCGTTCCTGAATGGCTTTAGTCATACCCATCACATTGACAGGTTTACATGCCTTGTCTGTGCTGACACCAATAACAGTTTGAACAGGATAATCATTTTCTTGAATTGCTTGAACAATATTGGCTGCTCCCATGCAGTTGGTCAAAAGTGCTTGTTCTGGAAAATATTCGCATGTTGGAACTTGTTTAAGTGCTGCTGCGTTGATTACGATATCAGCTCCTTTAACGGCTAGGCAGATATTTGCATAATTTCTTACATCTCCGATCCTAAACTCTAGAGTGTGTGCGAAATTTTGATAAATACTTTCATCTGTGCTAACCTTTTTCTGGAGATACGATATGCGCATCTGATGTTGCTTGGCTTCATCACGAGAAAATACAATAACTTTTTTAGGTATGCCTAGCTCGCCACTGAGAATTCTTTGTACTAAGATTTTTCCCAATGATCCAGTACCACCAGTTATAAGCACAGTCTTATTTTCAAAAGGTTTTTCACCAATCATATTATATGTCCTTTGCAATTCCCTTTAACATTTCCGGCCATGATGGAGCTTGAAAGCCTGTTATTTTAGAAAACTTTGATCCATCCAAATCACGTTTACAAACCACAGTGTCATCCTTATTGATTATGGCGTTTATATCAAATATTTCTTGCATTTGGTAAAGAAGTTCATACTTGTTAATTGGTTGACTAGAAACATGGTATAACCCATTGAGATCTTGAAATTTTTCAATCAGATCAACCACAAGATCTGCTAAAACCCATACCGCAAGTCCGGAGTAAATAGCCTGTGTGAATCCTTGTATACTTTTACCTCTCTGCTGTAAAAACCACTCAAGCAGTTCAGTCTTATGAAAAAGTTCACGCCCTACAAATGACGATCGTATTGTAAGACAGTGCTCAGCATTTAGTTCACCAAGGGTTTTAGATAGGCCATAGATATCGAGAGCGGTACAGGGGTCATTTTCTTTGTAATTTCCTTTTGTGCCATCAAACACGCAATCGGTGCTAAATTGAATTACTCTAGCTTGTTTGTGTTTAGCCCACGCTGATATACGATGAGGCAGCTCGGCATTTAGTCTGATAGCCTGAGCTACACCATAGTGGTTGGTTTGGTTATAAATATGCCGTTTTGTGATCCCAACACAGTTTAAAATAACTTCAGGGCTGGCGCGATTTAACACGGTTTCTAGAGCATTTTGAGTTAATAAATCGGTGTCATATAATACTTGCTGGCTGTCGAAAAATTTCAATTTTGCATAGTTAGAATATGGCCCCCGAAGGGTGGTCCAAGTCTGTGGAAAATGCTTAGTCAAGCGTTGCCAGAGCTTGTGCCCCAGCATTCCACTACCCCCCAATATTAGTATACGTTTCGAGTTGGCCATTGGTTTCATTTACATATACATAAGAATTAAGATTCTGGCAATTTCAGTTATTTTTTAGTCAATTATTTATATATAACTTGGTATGGTATAAAAAGTAGGAGCTATGGCCAAACTATCTATAATTGTTCCAATTTATAACGAGGAATCAAGGTGCAGCCGTTTTGTCTGGAATCAAAGAAACTACCGGGGATTATATTATGATTCAGGACGCTGATTTTGAATATAATCCAAAAGACGTGACATATTTGCTAGAGCCTTTATTAGATGGCAGAGCTGATGTTGTTTATGGTAGCCGGTTCAAAAAATCAAGTTTCCTTGTGCATAGAACTTTTCATTATTTTGTAAACAGGCTTCTTACGTTTTTAAGTAATATTTTCAGTGGGATTTATCTTACTGATATGGAAACTTGTTATAAGATTTTTAGATCTGAAATATTAAAATCTATGAATTTACGCTCTCAAAAATTTGGTATCGAAATAGAGTTAACTGCTTATCTGTCCAAACTTAGGGCAAGAATTTATGAGATGCCAATTTCGTATTTTCCAAGAACAAAGCTGCAAGGCAAGAAAATAAAATGGACAGATGGCATAGCCGCACTTTTTCACTTGGTGAGGTTTAATTATTTTGTTTCTGTGACTCAAGCTTTTACATATTTGCCAAGGCAATATATTGCAGAAGAAAAAACTTATTTGCCGCCAGTGGAAAGTGCTGAACAAATTAAGTATTTAAACAATAAAAGCGGGACTGCTTAGGGATTATGCGAGTAGCTTGGGTGAGCTCATGGGATCGCATTTGTGGTATTGCAGATTACTCTAAGGTGTTATGGCCAGAAATTAAGACATGTTTAGCAGCACAAGGCCATTGTGATAATTTGCTTATTTCTTTAGATGAATTTAAAAGTAAAAAAAGTCTACTAAATCAAATCAATCTGTTGCAACCTGATATAATACATTTTCAACACGAATATGGATTTTTTGGAGGGAAAAATCCGCCATTTTATTTTTTCCCAAGTTTAATTAAAAACATTAAAACACGGTTTCCTAATATTAAACTCATTGCAACTGCACATACGGTTTTATCAAAAAAATATCATTATCCACTAAGCGGACTGGGATTTGAAATTCCTTTGCGATGGTTCTTAAATATGTTTTTTATAAAAAAATTAAACATTTTGTGGGGGGCATCAACTTGGGGATTGCTGGACACAGTAATTGTCCATTCAAACTATCAAGTGCAAGACATCATTGACTCTGGATGTAAAAATGTCAAAGTGATTCCACTTTATAATTCTAAATGTCAACCACTGCAATCAAAAAAATCTGAAACAAAGAAAGTCATTTTAGTTTTTGGTTTTTTTTCTGAAGACAAGGGTCAAGATATCGCTATTGAGGCATTTCAATACTTGCCAAAAAATTATAAACTTATTTTAGCTGGAGGAGTAAGACGCAAAAAAGATCAGAAATACATGGAGTATTGTTTAAAACATATTGCAAATTTCAATTTAGGCAATCAAGTTGAGATTACAGGATACGTAGCAGCACAAGATATCAAGGGTTATTTTGAACAATCAGATTTAGTATTGGCTCCATTTCGTCAAACCACTGGTTCTGCTTCATTAGCGCAGGCTTTGTCTTATGGCACAGCGATTTTAGCTTCAGACTTGCTGTTAAATCGAGAAATCGTAGAAAGAGTCCCTAACGCGATTGAGTTTTTCAAATCAGGTAATCCATATGATTGTGCGTTACAAATTGAACGATTATGTAGTCAACCAGAATTAATCCAGCAATTGAGGAGTTCTGCAAAAAAATATTCTGAAACATTTTCTGTCGGTAATATTGCACTAGAACATCTCAAGCTTTATCTTAAATAACGAGTATTTTCCTTGTCTAAATCAAGTAAAGTATAAGAAAGATTTAGGTTTATGGAAAAACATACAAAAGGGGCTTTTAGAGTCTCAAGCTCAAACTGATCGCAAGCAGTTGCTTCAGACTGTTCTTAATCATTATGCTGGAGAAATTGGCGGACATTTCGATCCGCTGATTTATAAAGTGGCAACTCATGCAGTACCATGGGGATTTAACTGGTTGCTGCATGCAGCAAGTGTGAGAAGGTTTTTACCATGGGGTATACAAGAAGAACTAAAGAAAAAAATTCATATCCATGGTGAAGTCCAGTGCTTGCAAAAACTAAGTCAAAAAGGAACCATTCTCTTAGTTCCAACTCATCAGAGTAATTTAGATAGTTTATTGATTGGATATATTATTTATCTGATGGGATTGCCGCCATTTGCTTATGGCGCCGGGCTTAATTTATTTTCAAATCCTGTACTTGGTTTTTTTATGTCTCGGCTAGGTACTTATACAGTCGATCGGCAAAAAACAAATCTGATTTATAAGCAAATTCTAAAAAATTACAGTGCTCAAATTTTACGAGAGTCTATTCATTCGGTGTTCTTTCCTGGTGGAGGAAGATCTCGTAGTGGATCGATTGAAAATAAATTGAAACTGGGACTTTTGGGCACAGGATTGCAAGCTGAATTGCAGAATTGGATCGAAGGAAAAACAAATCCTCGTATTTTTATATTTCCTATGGTTACAAGTTACCATTTTGTGTTAGAAGCCAGCTCACTGATTGAAGATTATTTGGCAGAAAGCGGAAAACATCGTTTTATTATTATGGATGATGAGTCATGGCAGTCGTTTAAAATTCTGTCTTTTTTTTGGAAGTTTTTTTCTTCTCAAAGTGCCATTACTGTCCGCATCGGAAAACCATTGGATGTGTTTGGCAATTTTGTAAACGACGAAGGATATGCTACAGGACCAAACGGTGTGACAATTGATCCAAAAAAATGGCTTACTACTTTTGGGAAGCTAAAGACAGAAACACAAAGAGATCAAGAATATACGCGTGAACTTGGCGAAAAACTTGCAGAGCGGTTTCATTATGAAAACACAGTGCTTAGTTCTCACTTGGTTGCGTTTGTCATGTTCGAGGTGCTTAGAAAAAAATACCGAGACCTGGATTTATATCGCTTTTTACGACTTACCCCTCCACAGAGAACGGTTGTATATGAAACATTTTTACAAGAAGCTGAAGTAAT
>JACQAU010000086.1 GCA_016194835.1 Deltaproteobacteria bacterium | reverse complement strand
TTATTTTATTTACTTTTTTTTTAAAGCAGTCAAAAATATTAAATAGATTCTGCTGAAAAAGGGTTTTGGGGGGGAAAATTATGAATAATAAACTAATGGTTGTATTTTTGTCCGCACTGGTAATGTGTTTTTTCTTTAGCTCACCAACGTGGGCTGTTGATAAAGAAAAAGCACTTAACTTCTTTAAAGAAAAAAAATGCACAAAATGTCATTCTATGAAGACAGAGGGAATTGTAGGACAAAAAGCTGAGTCAGGAGATGATGACGATGGCGCTAAAAAACCACCTGATCTCTCTAAACTTTCTGATGAAACCATGAAGGAAGCCGATCCAAAAACATTTCTTAAAAAATTCCTAACACAGCAAATAAAGAGAGGAAATAAAAAACACAGAAAAAAGCTTGATGACGACGGAGACTTAGATACGCTCATTGATTATTTTATGAGTCCAAAAAAATAACATCTAAGGACTTGTCATAAATCCTATCAGAAATCCTTTCCATCCTGGCAACCTAAGTGTATATTACTTGCTCTATTATGTTCTACACCTTTGAAACCAAAACTGGCTGGATTAACTTGGACTTAGATATTAAAAACGAAACCCAAGTTTTATTGAAAAAACTTTATTTTCAGCTTTCACATAAGCAATTATTAGCAAATTCTATTGCATCACTACCAGATACTTTAAATGCTCTGGTAGATTCCTTAAAAATCTATTTTGACACCGGCAGTCCTATTATGTCTTGTACATGGGACCTACTAGCAACTAGCGACCTAACGTCTTTCCAGACCGATGTTTACAGAGCAACTCAAAAAATACCACATGGTGAAACAAAAACTTATGCATGGATCGCCCGTCAAATGGGAAACTCCAAGGCTACCCGTGCTGTTGGACAAGCCTTAAAAATCAATCCCTTTCCTGTACTCATCCCCTGTCATCGCGTTATAAGTCAATCATCTTTGGGTGGTTTTATGGGAACTACGAATCAAAATAATGCGGAAATGCAATTAAAAAAATGGTTACTGGATTTAGAATATAATTACAAAAATCCTCCCTTTGCATTTTTGAAAGATTTTTTCAAACCCCCGTCGTTTCTCAAGGAATTGCCTTGTGATACCTAAATATGCGCGTTATTTTTTACCGAGCGGTTTATTTTCCGTTTTTGTACTCATGATTTCTGGAATCTGGATCACAACTCAAAGAGGTGGGCAAGATTTCAATGTCTTTTACCATGCATGGAAACTGGTTTTATCAGGCCAAGCCAGTGATATTTACAACAACTCTCCTGATCGCTTTTTGTATTCTCCAAGTTTTGCCTGCTTACTAAGCCCTTTGGCGTGGATGCCTTTTCATATTTCATTTTTATTTTGGAATACCTTAAAAATTATATCATTAGTGTTATTGTTTTTTATCCTAAAACCATATGCAAAAAATGATAACTCACTTTATTTGCCTTTATACTTATGGTCACTGATTTTTATTTCCCGCCCACTTCTAATTGACTTTCAGTATGGTCAAATAAATATCTTCCTTTTGGTTTTTTCACTATGGGCACTTTGTTCACAAACAACACTTAGTTGGTTTTTTTTGGGCATTGTTGCGGTCATGAAACCACTTATTTTACCATTGCTGTTAATACCTTGGTTTGAGAGAAGAAAAGCTGCCTATATAAGCTCTTTAGCTGGGGCCTTATTGTCAATATTATTTCCTGTGGTGTTGGGATTTCAAAATTTTCAGACTCTCTTATCGCAGTGGTATAATGCCTTAGCGAGCAAGGGCTTTCCACTAGAGTCTCACAATCAGTCTGTTTTAGCGCTTTTATATAGATTATTTAGCGGAAAACCTATTCATATCATTTCTTATGGGCCTGAGCCCGTGCAGTTTGGATTCAATCTTTTTTCTGAAAAAACACTGTTCTTGTTATGTATTGCATGGATAATAGCCGTTCTGGTTTTTTTCCTAAAAATTTTAATAACACAAAAACAGTCCATCCAAAAATATGCCCTTTTAGTTGGGATTATACTTCTGCCTTTACATTTAGTGTGGAAACCTTATTTCGTGTTTTCATTTCCTCTTGCTTTTTTAATATTGCGCGATCTTTTGTTTTTACAAGGACGAAAAATGTATAAACTTTTTCCTATAGCATTAACGTTTACTTTTATGAATTTAACAGGATTGGATTACATTGGTACATCCCTATCGGGAAAGTTTGAGGCATTATCCATCATGATGCTTGCACACTTGATTTTAATTTTTTACGCTTATACCGCAGCCAATCACAAAGATCTTTGAAAATTGTGCAACTTCAGATCAAGCCGCCTTTTTAAACTCGATTTTAAATTCATAACCCAAAGTATTGAGAACATTAAGCAGAATATCGAAAGTAACTTTAGCAGTCCCCACGCCAGATTCTATCTGAGCAATTCGACTCTGGGTAACGCCAACTTTTTTGGCAAGAGTAGCCTGCGAGACTCCTTCTTTTTTTCGAGTCTTCACAATAAGCTGAATAAGCTTCTGCTTTTCCCTTACCTCCATAGGGTTCACATCTAAAGCTTTTGCTAATACATTAACAGACATTTCTTTCCAAGCCATAAATCTAAATCTCCCGTATCCTGTTTAATGTCACTTCAATTTCCTTCCTGGGTAATTCTTGAGTCTTTTTTTTGAACGCATGTAATAAGTAAATAGCTTCGCCCTTCTTGATAAAATAGAATATCCTAACTTGACCGGTTCGATCCCTTAACCGTAGCTCGTGCAACCCATGGTATATGTTTGCTAGATTTCTACTTAAAGGCATTGCAAGTGACTGCCCCATATCCAAAAGACTCATGGCATCAAAAAAAACTGATCTTAGCTCATATGAGCAATCAGCAAGAAATTCTTCCACCGGGCTACGACCCGAACTCTTTAGGTAGAATTTAACCTTCAACACTTCATGAGCATAAGCTAAGACTAATTATTAGTCAAGACTAATAACTCTATTATCCTGATAATCCTTGGTGCTGCCTCTGTCAGAATTGGAAAATTTTCTGAAGCCCAGTCTTCCATGGAAGAGCTTGTGTAGAACCAAAGGTCTGAACCAGTGGATCTTGAGATAAAAGATAGCGGTTTGCACGTGGGTCTAGGTCGCATCCGAGTGTTTCTAGTCCTTGGGCGTCGGTGGCGCTTACTTTTTTCTTAGACTTAACTTCCACTTGGATTGTCGATTCATAAGGGCGTTCTATAATAAAATCTATTTCGACGCCATGCTTAGATCTAGAGTAGCTTAAAGTCCAATCCTTACGAAAATATGAAATCAACCTGGTCAGCTCAAGAAAAATCCAGTGTTCAAAAGCATCACCATAAGGGGAACTGTAAGGTGCCAGCGGGAAGTTTAGCGATTTTTCAATTGCTTTCTTGACTCCTGTATCGAAAAAATAAAATTTTGGCGCTATTCTCTGAGATTTTCTCACTGATTTGTGGTGAGCTGGGAGAATAAAGCCAAGCAAGGTATCTTCTAAGATTTCGAAGTATTGTTTGATGCTAGAGTCGTCTGCACCCACATCTCTAGCGATCGCAGAGTAGTTGATGATTTTGCCGTTCATTTGAGCGGCCACTCGCAAAAACCTTCTGAAGGGTTCAATTTTTCGGACCCACTGTTCCTGCTGAATTTCCTTTTCGAGATAAGTAACCACATAAGCATCCAAGTATCCTTTGGTGTGCTCTTCGGTTTCAGCAAAATAAGCATCTGGCAAACTTCCAAAATTAAGCACTTTTTCTAGCTGGAAATCGTCTTTTAACTCAAAAGTTGAAAATGGAAAGAGTGCATAGACGAGTGCACGTCCTGCCAAGAGATTACTCCCTGATTGTTTGAGTTTTCTGGCGCTAGAACCTGTCAAAATAAAAATCCGTTTATCTTTTTGGATTCGGGACTGAATGATGTCGAGCAGTGCTGGAAGTTTTTGGATTTCGTCCACGATGATAATCTTATTTCTATTCTCTTCGCTCGAAATAAGTTGAGTAAATCTTGAAATTTCAAAAATATACTCGTCTAAAACCTCTGGATTCAGCAGATCAACAAAAACTGCTTGATTTTGAGAATAAACATTCTCTAAATACGTAGATTTTCCTACTCCACGAGCTCCAAATAAGAAAAAACTCTTGTTATTTAAGGGGGTTAGCATTCTTCCGATCATAAACTGGATTATGCCGCAATATTACTATCGTTGTCAAATGCTTATCTGAAAAAGTATTCTCTTAATTACTCAAGCCTCTAATAGCAGAGGAGGGAAATAGGGTCTTTAGAGAAACAGCCCGAATGGATTCTGCCAGCATAGGCTCTGGTGATTTGGCCGTCTTTTGCTGCTGTGATTGTATCGTTAGCAAGTGTGTTCTTAATTCTTTGAACATCTGATGTTTAATTACAAACTCATTTTCTTGCAGAACAACTTGCTTTGCTGTCTTCTCGTTCAAATTGATAACAACAGGAGCCTTGAGATTTGCCGTCATTTTTGTAACGTCCTCGGGAATAGTTAAAATACTCAGCACTATAGCTCCACTTGCTTTTTCTAATTTCAATTCTCTAAGCTCTAATGCAGAAAGTTTGACAATATAATCTGGCTTAAAAATCTTAGGCTCAAGAACTGGAAAACAAAGTTCAGGCTTATCTAAAGACTGCAGCCATAAAATCAATGTGTCATCTTGAGGATCAACTAAAAAATATTTTGTCAGCTCTGGAAAACCCAAAAGTCCCTGAGGAACAATGATTTGTGCATCATCAGTAACCGTAACCTGACCAAAACGCCCAGTTTTTATAATCACATTCCACCCCCACATTAAACTATTAAATAATTTTTAAAAAATATCAAGTGGCATGCTTATTAAATAATACTCATAGGTGGCGTTTGGGATATTCTTATTTATCCGCTCTTTAGTGCTTTGGACACCTCAACCACAGAGACATGCGGACTCAACGCCGCTTGTTGATTTTGTTCTTTAATGGCTGAATAGACCTCTTCTCTATGTATTTTGGTCTCTTTTGGGGCCTGGATCCCCAAACGTACTTGCTTTCCTTTGATCTGAACAACTACAACCTTAATGTGGTCGTCAATTGCAATACTTTCCCCAAGTTTACGAGTGAGTACTAACATATTGGTATTCCTTTACACTTTTCATTACTCGTAGAAACTAATATTCCAAGCTGCGCACGGATGCAAGTAAACTCTTAAAATTATTTTAAAAAATCCATCAACGTTGGTTGAACAAGCTTGTGAGCACTTGCTAACACATTTCGAAATACCGTCTCCTCTTTCGTTAAATCACTTGCTACTTGAGCCATATCGGCATCTTCTAGCGCAGAACTTAGCTCGGCATTTGTAACATTGTGCCGATCCAGCGCTTGCGTTGTACCCATGACCCCCTGCGCCCTAGAACCCACCTTTGCTCTCATCGTATTTAATTGCGTAAATATCTGATCAAATCTATCTAACGTAGAGCGAATACCTTCCTGGTCATTAGCTAAGAGCGAAATCCTTAAGTTTTGTAATTCATCAAAAACATTAGCATTTTCTAAACCAGCTCCGCGACTACTATCCTCTTCTGCCGGGAACCGTCCACTTGCGTTATAAATTTCTGGTATTTCTGGACCAATATTTGCCCTTTTTGGGTTTGTATTAAATGCCTCATGTCCTGAAATATTAATAGAAATAAAAATGTCCTTACCAACCTCTGTCATGATCTGGCCTTCGTCGCCTATAAATTTTCCGTCTTCTGAAATCGGTGGTCGGTCCGTCTTGTAACCGCCAAAAAGATATCGATCACCGATACGCCTGTTCGCCGTGGCGACCGCTTGGTTGTAAAGCTGCGTTACCTCTTCGGCAACCCCTAAACGAGTGGCCTGATTAGCACTAGCCCCACTGGATTGCCCAATTGCAATTTCCTTTGCCCGAACCATGAGATCAGAAAGCTCACCTAACACATGATCCGTGTTTTCTAAAAAAGCCTGAGCCAGCTTCGCATTCATTTGATATTGATCATTATTAACTTTATCAGTCCTAATCTCTAATATCTTTGCCGCACCAACTGGATCATCAGACGGCGTGTTTAGTTTCTTTAAAGTCGCTGACTGCTGCTGTAACTTTTCCATCCGACCCTTGCTCCTGGCTATTGAGTTACGAACAGTTTCATAATTTGTCATCTCTGTTACACGCATAAAATATTAAGTTCTCTTTATATCTAAAATCGTTTTTAACATTTCATCAGCAATTTGAATTACCTTAGCAGACGCGTCAAAAGCATGCTGATACTGTAAAAGCTGAGTGGTTTCTTCGTCAATTGACACGCCTGAAATTTGCTCTCTAATTTTTCCCAGTTGGGTTTGAATATCTTTTTGTTGATTAAGCGCTTCTCTTGTTTTAGCACCCGCAACTCCAACATCGCTCACAATCGAATTATAATAATCATCCACAGTTGTTTTACCGTCATTCATAAGCCTTAGGTGCTGAATCCCAGAAATAGCTAAAGCTATTCTATTATCCCCAGGTGCATCCGGCACTAAAGCGGTTGCAATATGATTTACATTTGATTTGACAGCATCGGAAAGATCGATAAGCTCTGCGGCTGATTGCTTGTTTGCTGTATTTTTAAAGAAGCTTACACCACTTACTCCGTCTCGTGTAAACCCTTGTCTATGAATTTCATTCACGCTCTCTGTAACGCCATAAGCAAGTTCGTCGAGACGATCTAAAATTGTTGATAACGTTTTATCTCTAACCTCTAAAATCGCACCCATTTTGCCGCCTGAAATTTGATGCGTGAGAGGCAGACGACCCGAGGCCTTAGAAATAATATCCAAAGCACCCTCTGATTTTCCCTGTCCATCTGCTTGCGTTCTAGCGACTTCAAATTTTTGGACATCTCCACCTACCACCAATGGCCCAACGCCCTTTATATCAACAACGTAACTGCCTTCCTTATCTTCATACATTGAGAGATCCATATATGAAGACAACTGTTTAAGAACCTTATCTCTCTGATCTAAAAGATCATTAGGCGAAGCACCTGTCACAGAAAGTGCTTTGATTTTAATATTCAGATCTTTCAACGTTCCAGCCAGTGCATTGATCTCTCTTACTTGTCCATCCAAGCGCGCGTCAATATGCCTTCCAACTTCACTAACTTCTTTTCGCAAACGACGAAAATCATTAACTAGGGCCTGCGCAGCCTCTCTTACGGCTTGCCTAATGGCTTCACTATTGGGATCATTAGAGAGCTTTCTAAACTCATTAAAGAATCTAGACATAAGGCGATTTAATCCCTCGCCCCCCATTTCATTGAAAATATCTTCAGTCTGTTTTAAAACCACATCTTTTTCTTCAAAGTGTGCGAGCTCTCTGTTTGTATTTCTTATTTGTTTTTCTATATAGCCGTCATTGATCCTATCAATACGATTAATCAAAGTACCAGAGCCAATCATAGCCTTAGGCCCATGCGGTCTTGGATTATCGGTGGTTTGTTCAACTCGTTGCCTAGAATATCCTTCAGTATTTGCGTTTGAAATATTATGGCCCGTGGTTGCAATGCCAACTTTTGCTGCATACAACCCGCTGCGACCAGTTTGCATGATATCCGGGATGGCCATGTGCCCTTCTTTATGCCTCTTTTGAAAGCATTATGGACTTTGCATTTGCTACAGCGCTCTGTCCTTGTGAAGTATAAGTTTTTGTATTTCCAGCGCTCTCGTTAAGAACGTTTTTTTTCATGTTCTGAATGCGATTCAAAGAGCCTTCGACTAAATGTACGTTATTTCTATTTTGTTCCTGAATCCTTTGCACAAGAAAAGTCAACGTTTGATAAGCACTTCTTAATTGATTTGATGTTTTTAGATCACGCCCCTGAACTTCAATAATTAATTGAGAAAGAGTCAATGAACGAAGCGGAATCTTCCACTCTATAGCTAATTCACCTACTAGTTTTAATCTTTTTGATTCTTCATTTCGGATAGATTCAGTAAGAGCCTCTTTCGTTTGAGTAATACCCTCAATAGCAGAAACATCGACGTGGACTAAGGCTTCTTTCTCTTCTCTGACTTTTTCTAATAGTTGACGATGTAATAAAATTAATTTCTGTAAGACTTGAAATATTTGTTCAATTGTTTTTTCCATAATGCAATCCTCCTGATCGCTTAGGAACACTCAGTGCGGCTTCAGCCCAAATCCTTGGTCTGAAGATCTGCATTAGCAGATCTGTTAGTTTGTAGATCTGCATTAGCAGATCTGTTAGTTTGTAGATCTGCATTAGCAGATCTACTAGTCTGAAGATGTTCCTCCACTAGTCGATCCGCTACCGCATCTGAATCGACTTGATATTTTCCTTCTGCAATCTTCTTTTTAAGTTCAGCAACTCTTTGTTCCCTGATATCTGGTGCTTGCGAGGCAAGTTCTTTTGCCTTGATAAACTCTCTAGCGCGTGAAGAAATTTTCGAAGAAACTCCTTCTGGAATTTCTTTTTTGGTTTTATGTGATTGGGCGTTTTTCTCTGCTCTCGAAGTATTTGTAGTCTCATTGGCCTGAATAGCGGCCTGAGTAGACGGATTTCCAGTGGGAGTAACTTTCATACAAACCTCCTCATTTTAATAGCACTAAAAGTCATTTGGAGCCTTGCCCTCTTTGTTCAGTGTATCTTTTTGATTGGAGATCTGCAATAGCAGATCTCCTATTCTGGAGATATGCAATAAGTGGATCTTTCAGCCCTATGCCTTTACCCTTTGCAGCCAGGTCAGACAGTTCCGAGTCTAACATGCTTCGATAAACCGAAGTAGCTGGAGACTCTAAATCAAATTCGTTTTTGGGAACAGTTTCACGCATTACTTTCATCAGATAATCAATAAACATGGATTCCATGCCTTCGGCTGCTTTTAAAATATCCGGGTCAACTTTAGAGTAATCGATATAATCAATTCTTTTTGATGGAGTAACAGGCGCTGCCAAAGCATTGACGGCGGTAGTAGAAACCTGATTCAGGGCGAAAGAATCAGTCATTATCCACCCCCGCCTGTCTTATGTAACTGCTTTGTAAGCTTCCTTGCTATTTTAGTTGAACAAGAAAAACCCACCATCCTAGCGGGCCAATACGTCTGTCTTGTTTCCTGGATATTCTTCAGCATACTTCCTAATGCCAAAGCAGTCACATCATCTCCAATTCTGCCTGTAAGGCCCCAACTTGTTTTAAAGTCTGAAAAATGGCTGTCAAATCCTTCGGTTGTACTCCTAATGCGTTTAGTGCCTTTACTAAATCTGAAACATTTGCACCTTTAACTTCGATTATTCTCTCTGGCTTTGTCGAAGACTTGGTTTTGCTTTCTTGTTTTGTTGTGTCTTGAGATTTTACTTCGATCGAAAGATCACCATGAGCTATTGCCACGGGCATAATCTGTATTGTCTCTCCCATTACAACGGTACCGGTGCGCTCATTGAGAACAACTTTTGCCTTACTATCAATATTTACCTGAATATTTTCTAAAACTGCTAAAAGCTCCACCGAACTGCCATCGTAATGCGGGGGAACAATCACATCAATTGTCCCACTATCCCGGGCTGAAGCATACTTGGCTCCAAGCTCGGTATTAATTAACGCCGCAACCCTTGCAGATGTTGTAAAATCCGGATGGTGTAAAGAAAGTCTAAAGTTTTTTTTATTCGAAAAATTAATTTCCACATCCCGTTCAATCATTGCTCCACTAACCACTCGGCCAACTGTAGGAAAATTTTTTCCTGCACCATCTGCAAGTGTCCCCAGAGTTACAGGACCTTGAGCAACTGCGTATACGTTTTGATCCCCGGCACGCAACGGAGTAACCAGAAGAACTCCTCCCTCAAGACTTGCTGAATCTCCAATAGAACTCACTGTTACATCAATATTATTTCCTACTCGCGCAAATGGGGGCAGTTTTGCGGTAACAATCACAGCAGCCGTATTTTTGGATTTAACGTTTGCATTTTGCTGGACATCTAGTCCAAGTTTTCCAAATAGCCTAGCCAATGATTGCCCAGTGACATCAGTATTAGAATCTCCAGTGCCCTTAAGTCCAACAACTAGACCGTAGCCAATGAGGATATTTTCCCTAACTCCTTTGACAGTAGCAATGTCTTTTAAGCGCGAAGCGTAGCTTATATCGCTTAAAGTAAAAACCAAAAATAAACTAACGCAAAATTTCCAAACGATACTCATATAACCTTCCTGAATTCAATGTGTCTTCTTCTGTAATATCAACCCCCTTGACAACTCCGACTAGAGTCAAAAGTTTGGGATTATTTCGGTAACGTATCCGTTTTGTCCCTCGAATTTTATAATTCCCATTGGGATAACGCTCCACGATCTCAGCCAAAATATGTTCTCCTGCATTAAATTCGACAGATTTAGAAACATCTATATCTGCCGCTGTAGCCTTAGGAATTTCAATTTCTTCTGGTGGGGGACTTTCTTTGTTCTCTGCAGCTGGTGCTCTTTTAGAAACCTGTGCTATTTGTGTGTTACCGGTTTCTTTTTTGTCACCTGATTTTGCAGTAGGCTCTGGTAACCCTAAAATTTTTGTTCTAATTCTTTCCTGAGCACTGGCTAATTCAAGTACTTTTTCTTCGTTAGATAAAGTCCTTGAAATTTCTGTTATTGTGTCTTGCGCTAATTCTTTTTCGACTTGTATAGTTACAATGTCTCCTGATCCCCTAACTTTATTTTTGTTAAAGAAAAAATTTGTCTGCCCCTCTGGTGCCCACAGAGATCCCTCTCTCATATCATCCCAAAAATCAGCCCGTGTGGCTCTTTCTCCAAACTTGTATGGTTTTTTGCTTTGCGGAATAACAGAGGTTACTTCTTCGGGCGATTCATGTCCTGCGCTTTCTTGATCAAATTGCCTATAGACATCCCTTTTATTTGCATCTGCCTGTTCCGGACTAATCCAAGTGCTCCGTGTTTCGTCGAAAGCGCCTTTATAACTAGCCGGTGATCTTTCTGAATGCCCTAGTATTGCCTCGTGATTAACAATAGGACCCGCGCCCTCTACTCCAACACTAAGTGTATTGTTTTCCGTCCACCTGCCTCCAGTGGTGGGATAAGAAGTATCTTCGGCCGAATCATCAAAATCTTTTCTTAATTCTCCAAATAATTTAGCACACCCCGAAAAAACACATAAAAGAATAATCAAAGCAACCAACACGAGTGTTTGCTTCATAATCTAACCTCAACGACTTTATTGTTAATTAGCGTCCCACTCAGTAGTCTTTTTGTTTTAGCACTAAGCACTTTGACTTCACTATTGACGTAAGAAGGCTCTTCGATTGTGCCAAATGTCGTCAACACAATCCCACCAGAAATAAGTTTAATTTGTATTACATCTCCTCGTCTAACATCCGGAATTTTCTGAACCCATGAAATTTGTATGACCTGCCCCTCTAAAATGGTTTGTCGCGCTTCTAGAGTGCTTGGGTTTACTTCCTTGGATAGAAAATTATTTTTAAATTCTTTTTCTAATCCTTGTGAAACATCAATTTCTTTTATCTGACAAAAGTTAGGATTTAGCTTCTCACCGGGATAAATTTTCTTTTGCGCTAACCAAACAAATGTTTTCTCTGGATGTATTTCTGGATTTGCACCAAAAACTGAGAAGTCAGTAAAGAAAAAACACAGAAGAAGTAATATCTTAACCTTCGTGATAGCCACTCGCCCTCCTTGGCTAAAAAGCTATTTAATATTCGCAGTTGCTCCTAACATTTGATCGGCAACACCCATAACCTTAGTGTTCATCTCATACGCTCTTTGTGTTGTGATCATATCCACCATACTATTTGCAACGTTTACATTAGAACCTTCAACTGCTCCTTGTTGAATAATTCCAAAACCATTTTCACCAGGAATACCCTGAATTGGGGGTCCACTCGCCAAAGTCGGTCTATAAATACCTTCGCCCTTAGCTTCTAGTCCTTGTTCATTTTGAAATTGAATAATCTGCAGTTGACCAATCACTGCCTCGCCTTGATTTGGCTGATGCGCCTTGACTTCACCCGAAGACGAAACCGTCACATTAAGTGTATTACTAGGAATTGTAATTTGAGGCATCAAAAGTTTTCCACTCGCAAGCTGTAGTCTTCCTGTTGCATCAATATGAAATGATCCATTGCGGGTGTATCCGATTTCTCCATTTTGCAATTGTACCGGGAAAAAGCCTCTGCCTTCGATCATAAAATCATAAGGGTGATAAGTCATTTTTGCAGGTCCTTGATCAAAGTTTTTATGAATAGAACCAACCTTTACACCAAGCCCTTTTTGAATTCCAACTGGTGTTTGTGAAGCAGCTCCAATCAAACCGCCTGGTGGTTTTATGGTTTCATACATGAGATCATGAAATTCACTTGAGCTGCGCTTATAAGCGTCTGTGTTGACGTTAGCCAGGTCGTTCGAGATGCGTTCAATATTTGCCGATTGTGCCTGTAATCCAGTAGCTGCTGATGTGAGCGCTCCTAACATTGTTTCTCCTTGTTATAATTTACGTTATAATTTGCCAATATCATTAGCTTCTTTCCCTAAAAGCTCATTATAAGTTTTCAGTGTTTTCATATCGTGCTCAAAAAGTCTGTTTGCCTTAATCAAATTTGTCATTTCTTCGATTGGATTCACATTTGCGGTTTCTAACATTCCCTGTCTTACCAGTGTTTGAGGTACCTGAGTCAAAACATTAGTCGGGTCGTTATTTTCGAACAATAAACCGCCTTGTTTGCGAAGTTTTTTGGAGTCTTTGAACTCAACCACATTTAATTTTGCAACTAGATCTTCACCAGCATAAATCTCGCCATTTTCACTAATAGATATTTGTGGTGTCCGGTCTTTTAGATTTATACTTCGAAATTCCGATCCAGCCGCGACTCCTCCTTGAGTCAGTAGCCCTCCTTGGCCCGGCTGAACCGTTTGAGCTAGTTGCGCCGTAGCCGCTAGCCCTCCGGGTTGAGCTGCCAGCACGGGGTAACCCTCGGGAGTTACTAACCGGCCATCCGTAGCCACCTTGAGACTTCCTTGTCTCGTGTAGCGAACTCCTTGAGGCGTGCTGACCTCTAAAAAACCTGGTCCTTCTAATGCAACATCAAACGGTGCGTGAGTTACTTTCAAATTACCTTGTTTAAAGTTTGTGTACGTTGCATCCGTGATTACAAAAGATTGATCTCGGCCATCTAATGGATAAAAATCTTTGTCTTTGACCGGCCCAAGTTTGATATCAAAATTAGACGGCTCTCTTTCATGCATAGCTAGATACTCTTTAAAAGTAGGCGAATCTTTTTTAAATCCAACAGTATCCATATTGGCTAAATTATTAGCCACGACGTCCAATTGATCTGTCCTAGCCTTTGCTCCTGAAACTGCAGTCCACATACCAGTGGCCAATTTTTGATCCCCTCCACATAAAATATAAGCAATCGGCGTGCCGAAGAAAAAAGTTTAGTTATTTTTAGTACTTAGGTTAAATATTTTTTATTTAATAGGCAAAATGTATCGAGTAAGTGGTACTTTTTTCCTATTTGGAATTAAAACACACAAGATAATCCAGTGGCATATTCGGTTGAGCTATAGCTGTATGCAGAATCTGTTGAGTTATAATTAAGACGGCTAATATCAAACAACACGGCAATGTTTTTGGACATAGCTTGCTCTATAGAGAAAACAAGAAGCGAACTGCGATCACTGCGTGCAGAATAATTGAGATATAGTTGCTTAAAATATCCTAAAATAGTCAACGACTGAGTTACCTGCCATGAAGCACCCAAACTCCACAGTGGACCATTGGCAACATAGTTTGCGTCGGTTGATGAGATTAGTTCCTTTCCAAACTCAGCATTAAAATAAAATTTTTTAGATAAAACTAGCTCACCTTCTATTGCCAGGTCCGTGGTCCCGTCACTTAGCGAGAGTGCCGGATAAGTTTTACGTTCCCAACTCAGTGCCGGACCGACTTTTAATGTGTCTAAGAAATATCTAAGATCAAAATTAATCCTATGTCCCGAGTAAGGCTCAAGAGCAGGATCTGAGGTGTCACCAGAGCCAAGTGAATAACGAAAATTACGCGCATATCTATAAGAGAGTTTACCATCCAATATATTATCAATAAGTTTGAGATAATAAGCCGGCTTAAAAGATAGCGTCATATTACTCGGGATTGATTTCACCAAGTATTGATCTGACGCTACAACAAATTTAGTCGAAAGCTCACCACCAGCTAAATTTCCAAAAAGCTTACCATCTAGCAAAGACCTACCAATCCAAGCCGCGCCGTTTTGAGCAGATGGATCGGCGTTATTATCATACGCAGCAAAGAACGAAAAATTAAAAACACTTTCCCATGCCAGAGCAGAACTTTGGCAAACAATAAACAAAAATCCAACAACAAACAACACAATGGGTGACCTTGCTGCTCTTAGCACAGTGTTATAACTTTTGATTTCCGACTAATTTCTGGCTGCGTTATGGATAAAGCTAATTACTTATCCTTGTGATCTTGGTGCTTGGGCATTTTGTCTTGCATTTGATCAGGCATATTGCCCTTCATATCATGTTTCTTGTTTTCCATCATTTTTTTCATCATTTCTTGATGTTTTGCATGTTTCTTTTTCATTTCTTCGTCGTTCTGTTTCATGTCTTCATGTTTTTTCATTTCTTCGTCGTGCTGTTTCATGTCTTCCTGCTTCTTCATTTCTGCTTCGTGCTGCCTCTTGTGCTCCATGTTGCGTTCGTGCATCTTATCAGCAACCGGTGGTTTGCCCGGTGCGTTGGTATTAGGCCCTGGTGCCCCCATCTCGTGATTAGGTGCGTCTTCTGCAAATACAGTAATCGCCACAGGCATTGCTAACGTAATAGCAAATAAAAAAAATAATAATGTTTTCATTTTATATTTCTCCTCTATGTTTACTAGAGAGTAATATAACCTATAATTATCTGCAAGGGTTATATTAATATTTGCACTTGTGGTGTTTTTTGATTTAGATTAGAAATACTATAAAGTGCACTTTCTTTTAGCCAAGCCATTAGTCGAAGAATTAAAAAAAACCTTATCCAAAGAAGTAGAAACACTAAAATCTATTCACAAAAAAACTCCAAAACTTGCAGTAGTCTTAGTGGGCAACAACCCAGCAAGCGTTATTTATACAAACAAAAAAGGCGAAATGGCAAAAAGCTTAGGAATTGAGCATGAAACGGTTGTGCTTTCAGAAAACCCATCTCCAAAAGAGGTTAAAAACACAATCCAGAAGCTAAACATTGACAATAGTGTAGATGCGATCTTAATTCAGAGACCATTGCCGAGACATTTTCCAGAAGAAGACGTTTTGTATTGGATTGATCCCAGAAAAGACGTTGACGCTTTTCATCCCGAACAAGTAGGACGACTGTCGCTTGGATTGCCTTGTTTTAAACCTTGTACACCACAAGGAATTTTAGAGCTTTTGCATTATTATCAATTTCAGCCTGCCTACAAACTAGCCTGCGTAGTGGGAAGAAGTTCTATAGTCGGAAAACCAATGGCGCAACTCTTACTGCAAGAAAATGCCACAGTGATTCAATGTCACAGCAAGACTTTAAACTTAGAAGCAATGACATCACAAGCTGATTTGTTAATTGTTGCAGCCGGTCTGAAGGGACTTATAACAGCAGACCATGTAAAAAAAGACGCTATAGTTGTCGACGTAGGCATTCACAGAGAAGGTAAAAGAAAAATCTCAGGAGATGTGTGTTTTGATGAAGTTTCAAAAAAAGCCTTGGCAATTACTCCAGTGCCAGGAGGAGTCGGGCCAATGACAATTATGATGTTAATGAAAAATACCATACAAGCCGCAAAACTGCACATATAGTGGGTAACATAGTTTAGCTAGTTTTTATTCTAGCCATTTAAAAAATAAGAATATAAAAGGGGTTTATGCAGCTAAAACAAACCTCTCTTTTTGAAGAACATAAAAAACTAGGTGGTAGGCTTGTCGATTTTGGCGGATGGGAACTCCCAGTTCAATACACCGGAGTAATTGGTGAACACCTGGCTTGTAGAAAAAATGCCGGTCTTTTTGATGTCAGCCACATGGGAGAAATTGAAATCAAAGGCGCCGACGCAGAAGCATTCCTAAATCATCTTGTCACTAATAATATTGCCAACATGTCTAATGAACAAGCACAGTATACAACCGTGTGTAACCCCTCCGGTGGAATCATAGATGATGTCATTACATATAAACACTCAAAAGAAAACTTCCTGGTTGTAGTAAACGCCTCAAATACAGAAAAGGATTTTGCTTGGTTCAAAAAAGCTGCTCAAGATTTTCCTTGTAAAAACTTTACACTAACCAACGAAAGTCCAAACTATACTCAAATCGCTATACAAGGACCCAGGGCTTGTGAGATTTTACAAAAATTAACTCCTGTAAACCTCTCTGGAGTCAAAACGTATTGGTTCACAACGGGAAAAATTTTAAATACGATTAACGCTATTATAGCTAGAACCGGCTACACAGGCGAAGACGGGTTCGAGGTTTATACCCGCTGGCACGATGGACCTAAAGTTTGGCAGGCATTACTAGAAGTCGGGCAACCCCTCGGACTTAAGCCATGCGGACTTGGCGCTAGAGATACGCTGAGACTAGAAATGAAATATCCTCTTTATGGGCACGAGCTTAATGATGTAACAAACCCATTAGAAGCCAATCTTTCATGGGTTGTCAAATTAGAAAAAGAAAATTTCATAGGGAAACAAGCCATTCTTAAGGCGAAACAAGATGGGCTCACAAAAGAACTTATTGGACTAAAACTTATTGACCGCGGGATACCCCGCCAAGGCTATAGCGTGTTTAATGAACACAGTGACACCAAAATCGGTCAAATCACAAGTGGAACCCAGTCCCCATCACTAAACTGTGCCATTGGGATTGCTTATGTTAATAAAAACCTAAATCTCCCGAATCTAAAGAATGGTTCTAAAATAACTGTAGAAATCAGAGGATCTAAAATCTTAGCTGAGGTAGTTCCCACGCCGTTTTATAAAAAAATATAAATTCTGACAAAATAATGATAGAGGTAGTTTTATGCAATACCCAAAAGAACTAAAATATACAAAAGAGCATGAATGGGCAAAAATCAACGAAAAAAATGTAACTATTGGAATTACAGACCACGCACAAAACGCACTTGGAGATATCGTATTTGTCGAGCTGCCTCCAATAGGAAAAGTTTTAAAACAAGGAGAAGCATTTGGGGTGGTTGAGAGCATCAAAGCGGTTTCAGATCTTTATTCGCCAGTTACCGGCAAAGTAACAAAAGTGAACGAAACCGTTATCAAAGAACCCAGTCAGTTAAACAAAGACCCACACAAAAGTGCATGGTTAATTGAAATTGAAGCAACAGATACCCAAACTTTTCAAAACCTTCTCAACTCAGATGATTACACCCACTACGTTGAAAAATTAAAATAATAGCTCGCTTTACATAGTTAGACACATGTACAAAACAGATTTCTCTCTCCATACACGGCATCTATCCTCGAAACCGTTGGCCAATACTTATGTTCCTTAAGCCAAGAGGCAGGAAATGCTGCCTGAACACGAGAATATGAGTGATCCCATTCAGAGCGTGAGATTTGACTTGCCGTGTGTGGAGCATTTTTTAATAAATTATTTTTCCTATCTGCCACACCCTTTTCGATATCTTCGATTTCTTTTCGAATTAAAACCATGGCTTCACAAAAACGATCCAGCTCGTCTTTACTTTCACTTTCCGTAGGCTCAATCATCATTGTACCTGGCACCGGGAACGAAACAGTAGGTGCATGAAATCCATAATCCATAAGCCGTTTAGCTACATCATCTGCTTCAATGCCCGAAGTACTCTTAAGCGGCCTTAGATCAATAATACATTCATGTGCCACAAATCCATTCTTGCCTTTATATAAAACTGGATAATAAGACTCTAGTTTTTTGGCTACATAATTAGCATTTAATATAGCTACTTGTGTTGCAAACCGGAGCCCCTCTGCTCCCATCATTAAGATATAAACATAAGAAATCGGCAAGATACTTGCGCTACCCCAGGGCGCTGACGAGACTGCACTTATAGATCGCTCATCACCAATATGCACAATCTCATGCGATGGCAAAAAAGGTGCTAGATGTTTCTTAACCGCAATCGGACCCATCCCTGGCCCCCCCCCTCCATGAGGAATACAAAACGTCTTGTGTAAATTGAGATGACAAACATCTGCTCCAATCTCTGAAGGTTTGCAAAGTCCAACTTGGGCGTTTAAATTAGCTCCATCCATGTATACCTGACCACCATTTTCATGAACTATTTCGCAAATTTTTTGAATTTCCTCTTCGAACACGCCATGCGTTGACGGATAAGTTAGCATGATACATGCCAAGTCTTGAGCATGTTCTCTTGCTTTAGTTTTAAGAGCTGCAAGATCAATATTGCCACTTTTATCACAATTAACTACTACAACCTTAAGCCCTGCCATAGCTGCGCTAGCTGGATTTGTTCCATGAGCTGATGCTGGGATCAAACAAACATCTCTTTGCGTCTGACCACTTATGTGCTGAAATTTCTTTATCACCAAAAGCCCAGTGTATTCTCCCTGCGCGCCGGCGTTTGGTTGTAAAGAAATCGCGTCAAAACCCGTAATCTCTGCAAGCATGGCCTGAAGGTGTTTAAATATTATTTGATAACCCTCGGCCTGTGCAACAGGAACAAATGGATGAATTGCATTAACTTTGGGCCATGTCACAGGCAACATCTCAGTTGCAGCATTTAGTTTCATTGTACAAGAACCAAGTGGGATCATTGATGTTGTTAGTGAAAGATCCTTAGATTGCAATTTATAAAGGTATCTCAGCATTTTTGTTTCCGAGTGATATGAATTAAAAACCTGATGCATGAGATAAGAAGTTTTTCTTAAAAAACGATCGTCAATTACAAAAGTTTTTGACGCGCTAAAGTCGTTTCTAATAGAAAAGTCTAGATCTTTTCCGAGGTTAAATGCTTTTAAAACCTGCTCTATATCGTCAACCGTAGTTGTCTCATCTAAAGATATGCCTATATGTCCGTTCCCGTAAATCCTAAAATTTATTTTTTCTTTTTTTGCATATTCTAAAATTTGGCTCTGTTTTTCTTTTGAAGTAACAACTCTAACGGTATCAAAAAATAATCCTTCTTTTATCTTATAACCAACTTTACTTAAACCATTCGCCAATATGTTTGTAAGCTTAAAAACCCGTTCTGCTATTTCTTTTATCCCGTGAGGTCCGTGATAAACTGCGAACATACTTGCAATTACAGCCAATAAAACCTGTGCAGTACAAATATTACTTGTAGCTTTTTCTCGTCTAATGTGTTGTTCGCGAGTTTGCAGAGCAAGCCGAATAGCGGTATTTCCATCAGAATCTTTAGAAATACCTACAATTCTTCCGGGCATTAGTCTTTTATAAACATCTTTTGTGGCTAAAAATGCGGCGTGTGGCCCCCCGTATCCCAGGGGCACTCCAAATCTCTGTGTACTGCCCACTACGATATCAACACCTAACTCTCCCGGTGATTTCAATAGCGCTAAACTCAAAAGATCAGCTGAAAAAATTACTAACGCTTCATGTTTGTGAGCTTCTTCGATAAACTTACTATAATCTAAAACAACCCCATCGGTTTCTGGATACTGAATTAATGCTGCAAATATTTTTTTGTTAAAGTCAAGTGTCTCATGCCTTCCAATAGTGACTTCTATACCTAAAGCTTCGCACCTTGTTTTAACCACTGATATGTTTTGAGGGTGACACCCGTCTGAAACAAATACTCCATAATTGCTTGGACGGCCTTTTATGGCATAGGCCATTAATATGGCTTCTGCCGCGGCAGTAGCCTCATCCAACAAAGAAGCATTAGCTATTTCTAGGCCAGTAAAATCCACAATCATGGTTTGAAAGTTTAAAAGCGCTTCTAACCGCCCTTGAGAAATTTCTGCTTGATAAGGCGTATATTGGGTATACCACCCTGGATTTTCTAAAATTCCTCTCTGGATTACCGCTGGAGTAACGCAATCGTAGTAACCAAGTCCAATGTAAGATTTAAAGTTTTGGTTTAATGAAATAAGCTTTTTAAATTCTTTTAGAACCTCAAATTCTGTTTTTCCATTGCCTAATATTTCAGCAGACAAAGGGTTACGTGTTCTAATTTGCTGCGGGATGGTTTTAGAAATCATCTCATCTAGAGTGGATACACCCAAAAATTTGAGCATTTCCAAAATTTGTTCTTCTTGTGGGCCGACATGCCTATTAACAAAAGGACTTAGGGAGCTTTCCATATGCTTTTATCCTTACCAAGTTGTACTGAAAATCTCAAACTAAGTCTTTAGGATAAAATCCCAGCGGATTTTGATAATCCCCTGTCTGTCAACTAGCCCTTTGGGCGGATTTGGAAAGGGTCCTGATTGATTAAATGCCTTTATCGCAGCTTCGTCCAAATCTCTAACACCAGATTCTTCGATTACTTGTACTTTAACAACTTCACCATTTCCATTTAAAATTACTATTAATTTTGTAATATGGTCCACATCGCTTGCAAGTTCTCTGCCGCTTCTATAAAGTTTTGTGAGTTTTTCTCTTAGAGTTCCTCCCCACGCCAGATCTAATCGCTGTCTAATTCTCTGAAAATAACTATAAAACATGTACTCTTTAGTGTTTAACGCAGTCCGGTCCGACTCCCTGACTCCCCTAATATAATCCTGCGGTATTTCTCGCGCATTCCATTCGTCTCCAAGTCGCTCGGGAATATGCTCTTTTGAGAGTTGTGTCGTCTCATGCGGTAATAAGGCAAGCCCTAGATTTGCAATCTCAGTTTTTGGTTTTTGCATTGCCTTTTCTGGAATTTTTGAAGTTTGCGAAGACCCAGCTTGAACCATATGCTTAAGGCTCATTGTTTCTTGATCAACTTTTTGATTTTGAGCACCCAAAAAAGCATTTTGCGGAGCTTCTGTTGATTTCTCCAATTGTGCTGTTTGAACAATTCTTTTGGTTTTTTCTGTAATATTATTTTTTTTAGGCTCTTCTATTTCTACATATATTATTTTTTTATCTTCCGTATTTGTATACTGACTAACCCTGATTAGATACAACGACCAAAACAAGAAAATACACGCATGCAAGCAAAAAGAGCACAAAAAAGACTTTTTAAAATCCAACATAATGCCCATAAGAAGACACGAAACCCTCTCATTGACCTATCGGCATTATTCAATATCTTCTTTAAGAAAACCGCTTTGAGATTGGGGAGTTGTCTCATCGCGCAATTCTTCTTCTAAGGGCTCAGTGCCCTCAATGAATGCTTCTTTAATGGCGTGCGCAAAGTGAGGAGGAACGCGCTTACCGCTAACAGGATTAATGCTAACAAAGGTGACCCCAGGAGGAATGGTAAAATCTTTTTCTTCATAGAATTTAAGAGCTTCCTTCATGTAGCTTAACCAAATAGGAAGCGCTGCCTTTGCTCCTGTCTCGAATGACCCTAAAGTTTTCTGGTTGTCAAATCCGACCCAGGCACCTGTGACAACATCTGGAGAAAATCCCATAAACCAAGCGTCAACATATTCGCTGGTAGTACCCGTTTTTCCAGCCACGGTTCTTCCTAGGCTTTTTGCCTTATGACCCGTTCCAAAGGAGATAACTTCTTTCATTAAGTGTGTCATGACATATGCGACCCTAGGATCCATAACTAAAGCTGGATCCTCTTTTGTCAGATCGGGTGCAAAATTAGTTGGTAAAACGCTAGGCCCTGCAGACGCCAAAGGACTGGGAGATGCTGATGGACTAGGAGAAGCCTGATTTTGTATTTGCAAACCACTTGGTATAACAATGTTATTAGCCAGTAGATCAGGTTTGTTTTCTTCTAAAAGTTTTCCGTTTCTATCTATAATTTTAGTAAAAAAAATAGGGGATATTTTTCTTCCAAATCTCGGAAATATGGCAAAAACCTTTGTCAGATCAAACAATGAAACGCCTGCACTGCCAAGAGCAACCGAAAGATCCATTGGGAATTGGGTATTTAAACCAAGACGTTTTGCAAATTCAATAAGTGCTGGGACCTGAATAGATTGAACACAAAATTATCAGGCTTCCACTTGCCTGATTCTGCGTTATCATAAACAATAGGCGAATCGACAATAATACTAGCTGGTGTAAAGCCTTTTTCTAATGCTGCAGAATAGATAATTGGCTTAAAAGCGCTCCCCGGTTGTCTAAAAGCCTGAACCACTCGATTGAACTCGGATTCTTCAAAATCATATCCACCCACCATTGCTAAAACAAATCCGGTTTTTGCCTCAAGCGAAAATATTGCGCCTTGTACTTGGGGTGTCTGTTCTAAAGAAACAATAACCCTATGCTCTGCTTTGTTCTGTATTCTAACTAAAATTAAATCTCCCTTAGATAAAATTTGTGATGGTTGTTTCACGGCAACTGGCTTTTTGATCCAGTTCAATCCTGTGATTGGGAGTTCTCCTTTGGTGGCGCCAATCATTACGCCCACTGTTTTCTTTGTGTCATCAATGCTAGTAACTATGGCCTCATAAATTTCATCTTTCTCTAGCAAGTCTAAATCAGATTTATACCCTTGAGACTTCATGGCTTCGATAAAGTCAAATCTTCCATCGGGCATTAGCATTTTAAAATTCAGTTTTTTTTCAGCAAATTTTACCCTCATTTCTGCAAGAGCGTTTTCTATTTCAGATAAGTTTTTATAATGGCGCCGTGGGCCTCTATACCCAACTCTCTTATCTAATTCACGAAGGCCATCTTGTAAGGCGTTTTTTGCCGAAATTAGATTTTCAATGCGGTTTTGGATAAAAATTTTCAAACCTCCTTCATAGGTGGTTTTTTCTCCATATTTTTCGATTACATATCTTCTCAGATGCTCAATCCAATAAGGCGCATATTTTAAGTTTACATTAGTGTTGAGATAAATCTTTAATGGTTTAGCACTAGCCTCGAGCATTTCAGCTTGTGAGATAAATTTGTTTTCAAACATTCTTCTCAAAACATAATTTTGTCTTTCCTTGGCTCGTTTTGAATTAATAATGGGACTATACTTTCCTGGTGCCTGAGGAAGTCCGGCTAAAAGTGCGGTTTCTGCCAAATCTAATTGAGAAACATCTTTATTGAAATAAACCAAGCTTGCAGCTTGGACCCCATAAGCACCATGACCTAAATAAATTTGGTTTAAATATAAATATAGAATATCTTCTTTTTTTAAATTGCTCTCTAGTCTGGCGGCTAAAATAATTTCTTTTATTTTTCTATCGAAACTCTTTTCTGATGTTAATAATAAAGACTTAACAACTTGTTGTGTGATGGTGCTTCCGCCCTGTGCCATGCGACCAGCCTTAAAATTTGCCACCGCAGCTCTTAACATAGAAGCCAAATTGATCCCCTGATGAACAAAAAACTGGTCGTCTTCTGCTGCTATAAAAGCCCTAGTTACTTTTTCTGGAATTTTTTCATAGGGCACCAAATACCTGCGCACTTCATTAAATAACTCACCAATTACAGTTTCTTTTTCACCATCTAACAAAACAATTTGTGTCGTTAGCGCTGGCCGATAGTCTGGTAATGATATTATTTTTGGTAAATCTTTCGAAAAATACCAGTAAACAACTACGCTAATAAAGGTAATTAATACTGTCCCACCAAGTACAAGGAAAAACAGTGTCTTAAACATCCAGCTTATTTTATTTTTAGATCTCTCATTATTCATGTTTTTCTTCTATACCTGTTAAGTGTTTTAATCGAGACAGATTGTGCAATACTGCTTCTTTTCCTCGAAAAATAATTTCTGAGCGTTTATCAAAATCTAAAAAACCAATTTCACTCATATCAGGTTGTATCACCAAATCAACTTCACTTGCTTGGGGAACACGTGCCTCTTGCGCAGTGCTGATGTATTTTTTTAAACGCTCTGTTTGCTCATTTGATTCAGAATTAGACGAAATATCTTTTGCACTTAAAACATCAATAACAATTACAGCTCCAATTCCTAGTACTTTTGCTTCGGAAACAGGAAACGGTTTATTATAAGCAGACAAAATATTTTTAAATATCTCTTCAGGT
>JACQAU010000051.1 GCA_016194835.1 Deltaproteobacteria bacterium | reverse complement strand
CTGTCCAGATATTTCTTTAGCCAAAAAAGGATTCAATTGGGAGCCACAAGTGGATTTAGAAGAGGGTTTGAAAAAAACTATTCCCTATTTTAAGGGTATTGTCTGTAAATAGAAATATAGCTATAACAAAATCAGTCAATGTTATACTTGCTGAGTATATGAAGATGGAGTATTTATGATTGGTATTATAGGTGGTACTGGGCTTTATCAGATCGAAGGTTTAGAAGTTGTTCAAACTAAAACTGTAGAGACGCCGTTTGGATTTCCTTCGGCGCCATTGATTTTAGGACATTTGGGTAAAGAAAAAGTTGTTTTTTTACCACGACATGGATCAAGACATCAGCTTTTGCCAAGTGAAATTAATTTTAGAGCTAATATTTGGGCTCTAAAGTCTTTGGGTGTTAGACAAGTGCTGAGTATTTCTGCGGTTGGAAGTTTAGAGAAAAAGATTGTACCTGGTGATTTCGCTATGCCAAATCAATATTTTGATTGGACAAAAGGTAGGAGAATTCATACTTTTTTTGGAGATGGCATTGTTGCGCATATTTCTACTGCCGAGCCAGCCTGTCCAAGTTTAATGAAAAAACTCGAAAATACTTCTGAAAATTTGGGATATAAACTTCATACTGGAAAAATTTATGCTTGCGTTGAGGGCCCAAGGTTGGGAACTCGTGCTGAGAGCCATTTTTTGAAAAACTCAGGTTGTCATTTGGTTGGTATGACAAATATTCCAGAAGCATTTTTAGCTAGAGAAGCGCAACTCTGCTATGTTACCTTGGCAGTAGCTACAGATTATGATTGCTGGCTCGAAGATCCGGTTCATCATGTGACTACAGAGCAAATATTAAAACTCTATAAAGAAAGTTTAGAAAAAGTAAAAATTTTAATTAAAAAATTTGTTTCTGGAACAAAAAATTCCACTTCTTGTTCATGTCGAGAGAGTCTAAAAGGTGCATTGGTGACTTCTGTGAGTGAGCTGGGTGAAGAAAAAAAGAAGATTTTAAATTTTTTAATGGAATGAGAGCTTTGTTTTATGTCTGGTCATAGCAAATGGAGCAAAATCAAACGTCTCAAGGGTGCTAATGATAGTAAAAGGGGAAAACTTTTTACTAAACTTCTTCGTGAAGTCCAAGTTTCAGCACGCATGGGTGTGGCAGATCCAAAAGGAAATCCTCGCCTTCGAGACGCTATTCTCGAAGCAAGAGCAAATAATTTGCCTAAAGAAACCATAGATCGGGCTATTAAACGGGGTTCCGGGAGTGCAGACGCAGAAAATTTCGAAGAAGTTTTATATGAAGCGTATGGAGCAAACGGAGTTGCACTTCTTTTAGAGTGTCTCACCAATAATCGCAATCGTACGGCTGCAGAACTTAGATCTATTTTAACACGAAATGAAGGCTCATTGGCTGAAGTTGGAAGTGTGCTGTGGATGTTTTCAAAAGTTGGTATTATTTTATTAGATCGAACTTTAATTTCAGAAGAAAACTTAATGGGCATAGCATTATCTGCTGGTGCGGAAGATCTTGTGGCAGAAAACGGAAACTGGGTAGTGATTACTACTTTAGAACAGTTAGAAAATATAAGGTCAGTCTTAGAAAAGCAGAATTTGACATTGCAGTCGGTTAGTCGTGCTTATGTTCCTAAAAATTATTTAAATTTAGAAAACTCCATGTTAGAAAAAATGCAACATCTTATTGACCAGCTCGAAGATTTAGATGATGTGCAAACAGTTTATACAAATGTGCAATAGAACTTATGACTTGTGTGAAATCACTAACGCATAGGGTAATTTGCCATTTTTTCCTTGTGGTACATTGACACCTTTGACTTTTACTTTATAAATTACAGAAGATAGGTTTTTTAGTTCAAGCATTTCAGTGTTATTCGTCCTGTCTTGCAGTTGGTATGTTTGTGATCCGTTTGTTATGCTTAGATCCAAGTCGTTAACTAGGGCTTTTTGTGCAGACACGATGGCTGGAGCATCTGTGTAAACCAAAGTGGCTTGCAGCGTTTCTCCTTCGTGAATGGAGACTTCTGTTTCTGTTTCTTCTTGTGTGCCAACTCCTATTTTGTCATCAACTATGATGGCATTTGCGAACTCTAGTGTAGTCAAAGTTTCTAAATCCACTCTGCCATACCCCTCTTGTGCATTAGGTCTTGGTTGTGGGATTTCCTGTGTGGGACCAGTACCGTATTGACCCGGATAGAGTTCTTTTGCCGTATGCAGCATGGCGGCTTTTATTAGTGCGGCAGAGGGATTATCTTGTTTAAGTTTTTCAACAAGAAATTGTCTTGTAACAACAGCAGCTCCGGCAGTTAGAGGTGTCGCCATCGAAGTCCCTCCAGAATACAGATAATTTTCGTCATACTCACCCCAAAGTTTTTGTGCAGTGGGTTGTTTGGAACGTACGCTCACTATGTTTGTTCCGGGGGAGACAATGTCTGGTTTTATTCGACCATCTTTGGTGGGACCCCTGGAGCTAAATGCAGCTATACCATTTGGATTATTGGATAATGTGTCGCTACAGAGTGGTTCAACACCCCAGTTGGTTTGGCCATTTTTTAGATCACAGAGTCTTTTTTGGATTCCACCTTGTTCTAAGAAATTTTCTGATGCTCCTACAGCAAGAACGTTTTTGGCAGTTGCCGGACTGAGTATAGTGCCTAAATCAATCACTCCGTTTTTATCTAAGTCGGCACCACTATTTCCAGCTGCAAAAACAACGAGCAGGTCACTGTACTTCCACATAACGTCATCTGCTTTTGCTGCAAAGCTATCATAAACTCCTACACTTAGAGCAGATCCCCAAGAATTAGAATGTATTCTCGCTCCCTGGGAGTAAGGTGTGCCCATAAGTTTATTAAAATCAGGTTCAATAAAGAGATTATTAATGACGGTATTCCACATACCCTCTGCTATTAGATTTGCTTCATATGCACCACCGTGGATTTTGCCTGAAGACATCTTGCCATTTCCGACAATCGAGCCTGCTACATGAGTTCCGTGCCCCATTGGATCAGCCCACGAAGTATTCCATGGTCCCATGGGATATCCCTTGATGATTTGGGCAAGATCTGGATGTAGTGTGTTTAGATCTCCAGAATCTGCTCCGGTATCGGCTACTGCAGCAATTTGAGCATGGCCTGCAAGTCCAAGTTCGTAAGCTTTTTCAAAACCCATGACCTTTGTGCCAGATTCGTAGCCAGTGTATGGCGGTAATTCGTCACCTGATTTTATAGTAGATTCTGGTATGAAAAAATCTAAGACCAGAAATATAGGCATTTTTTGAATCCATTCAATACCCTCTATTTTTGATATTTGACCTAAATTTTTATACTCTGTTTCAATAACAAATGAGCGTTCTGACGAATCTTTTATTTTAAGACCAGGAATTTGTTTTAAGTTTAATGTAACTTCAAGATCGTTATTTGCACTGAGTGTTCGGATATGGAAAATATCAGTTTGTGTTATATCGCCAGAAGTTTGTGGTAAAAAAATCTCAGGATCTACTTTCCATTCAGGTTTATATTCAGAGATTGCTTTTGCATTTTTTAGTACTAACAACGCTTTTTCTAAATCATCAGAAGACGCTTGTACAATAAGAGCATCTTGTGGGAGATATCCAACTGTTGTTGCTCCCATTTGCTGCAATATATTTAGTTCGGTTTGTGTGATTTTGTCATTAAACTGAATGACAAAATTTTTGATGGCTGTTTGTCTTTCGTGCCAATCATATAATACATTTGGTAATGCATTTTGTTTTTGAAAAAAAGTATTATTAGTGTTATCAGAATTTGGTAGTTTTACTTGTCCTATTTTTAAGTCTAAAAATTCTCCTGCGTGTGCTGTGAAAAAAACAAAAAAAGAAATTAAAACTAATCGATTGATCTTCATGACCTTCCCCCTTTTTTTTTGACATCCTTATATTAGAGGAATAGTAATACGTTTTTTTAAAATGCGCAAAAATTACACAAACAATATTTGATACAGCGGTTACGCTCCGCGGTATAAATAGCTGTTTATTCGATCCTTAGACCCATCCGTGAGATGTCTATCTGCCCTTTTCTTTACCCATAGGTATGGAGGACTTAAAAGGAAATAGTATTTTGAGGATATTATAAGCTGGGTTAAGTAGTATTCATGAATGAGTTATGCCTACTGGTATAAGATGGGCCAGGTTTTTAGAAAGTAATGTTACTTCTATGCTTTCACACTGGGTACGAATTAGCTCTTCTTCGGCGCGACTGGTAACAAGTGTAGATTGAGTGTTTATACCAAGTTCATGTATTATATCAAGTCCAGTTTCTTTTGAATTTACATATTCGAAATCAATAAGAAATTTTATTAGATTTAGTTTGTCGGTTTTTATATTTTTGAACCACTCTCTTAGTTCGCTAGGGTTAGATAAGTGATAAATATTTTTAATTTCATGTCCCATATTATTTTCAAATTTTTTATTCCAAATATGATGGATATTTTCGTCATCATCTGTAATTACAATTTCAGTGTCTTTTGTTAATGTAAGCTCTGATAAAAACCATTTTGGTGGTTTTGAGGTTTTTAATCTTATACTTATTTGTGTTCCCTTATTAGCTTGAGACATAATTTCTAAACTGCCGCTCCAGCTCTCAACTGTTGATTTTGCATGGTAGAGTCCAAGACCTGATCCGCTTTGTTTGCCATGTGTTTCTCCGCGGGTGCCAAGTTTCTCCAAAAGTTCTTTTGGTATGCCCTTTCCGGTGTCTTTTATAGTGATTACTGCAAAATCATTTTCTTTAGTTAGAGCGATTGTTATTTCTACATTTGTCTCCATGGCTTCAACGCTATTGTTTATAAGATTGGATAAAATCCGTTTAAGTTCTGTGGCATTAATTGTAGAAAATAATGAAAATGAATCTTCAAGAAACTGAGTTTTAATTTCAACCTTTCTATTAGCTCCATATTGTATTCGTTTTTCGCTGACAATTGTTTCCATCAAACTAAGAAGATGTTCTAATGTTGCAGGCTTTGTTTTTGTGAAAGTCACACTGTCTTTTTTCTTGTTACTGGCAAGAAATATGTTTTGTGAATTTTTCAGATTTTTAGATGTTAGTTCTCTGTTTTTATTTATTAAGTCAGTAGCAATGTTTCTAATGCGATCCATTGCGCTACGTATTAAGATTCTTGAAGTTTCAGGAAGTGTAGCCAGGTCTTTCTGGATAGCAGTTAGTGCTGCAAGTGGTGATTTAATATCGTGTGCCACTTGGGCAGCTAGTTGACCTAAGGAAGCCTGCATTTTTAGACTTTCCGTTTGATGTTTTTTTGCGGTGTTAAAAATACCAATAAGCAACAGGAGTTGTAAAATAACAAATGATACAAACATTAATTCTAAGTATTTAGAAAGGCGAACAGTCATTATTATTTCGACTTCTGTATTTTGAAGACTTTTTATGGTGATGATTTCTTGCCATGGAAATTTTCCGCAAAAACCTTTTGATTTTTCATAAAAAATATTTCCTTTATTTGTGCCTTTAATGCAAACCCAATGTATTGTATTTGAAAGTGAGTTTAGTTTTGTTCCAAGTGAAAACACATCAGAAGCATTGAGTTCACTCAGGTTTTGTGCTTGAAAATTTTGTATAATTTGTCTAGATGTTTGTATAAGGAATACTTTAAAGCCGGCGCCACATAAAAGTACTGAGCAAAGAATTAATAAGTGTGGAATATAATTTTTAATTTTTTTAATCACTGTTGTGTATATATACTTGAAAATATCTTGTTATACAAGCATAAAACAATGAATCTTGGTGTGAAAATATGTAAAATATCAAGGACTTACCCTTTATTGACAATGCGAGTCAATTATGAGATCTAAACTTCTTAAGGAGCATCATGTTTTATGAAAGCATTATTGGTTTTTATATTAACACTGTTTGGTTTAAATGCACTTGCAGATCAAGTGCCAACGGATCTGAAGAAAAATTTGAAGGATAGAGGAGAAGTAGAAGAAAATGGAGCTAATAGAGCAGGCCCTTAGACAGGGTGCTCTACACCAACTCGAGATGTATATACACGCGATACATATACAGATGATAAATTCATGCAACTAAGAAAAAGAAGTGCACTTATACTCTGTGGTATTGTTTGTATCTTGTTATGTGTAATTATTAAGACAGAAATTATGAATACTAAACGATCTTCTAGTTCTTCTCTTAGTATATGGGGCAATGATCCGCCTTATTCTACAGATCCAATTGATTATGATGCATTTATTCACCACATTGCTTTTAGGAGTGTTTTAAGTTCAGTATTAACCCAATATCACCTTGGAAATTACGAGGGTATTTTAGCAGAAAGTTGGAGTCCGTCTTCAGAACACAAAGTGTGGAAGTTTAAAATCAGAAAAAACTTGAGATTTGAAAATGGAGATGAAATTACTCCAGAGCATATTGTAAAATCTTGGATGCGCATTGCATATTTTCAAAAACAAAGAAATTCAGAAAGCGGATTTTTAGAATTATTAGAAGGCTTCAAAGAAATAAAATCAATTAATAGTAAAATTGATGGTCTAAAAATCCAAGGTGATGAAATCGAACTAAAATTTACCAAACCAATGAAAAAACTACTTGAGACAATTAGCTTTGGACTTTATTCAGTAGTGCATCCAAATGATTATGATCAAAAAACAGGTAAGTGGAAGGATCCAAAGAAAGTTATATCTTCAGGCGGCTATAAAATAGCATCGTGGGATAAAAAAAGTTAGTGCTTTCTTTGAGAGAGGATTTTTTACCTAGCTTAAGACACCCAATGGCAGCAAAAACTGTTGCAATTGTTTGGGATGAGAAGTTGAGATTTCAAAGTGATTTAATTCTAGGGGGATCAGATGATACGGAATTAAGTAATAATAGAATTTTTTATGGACCTATACCATCAAACATTGCATATGTACACTGTTCGTCGTGGTTAAGTGTAACGAGTATTTGTTATAAAAAAGAAAATAGAGTTGTATTAAGAAATGAATTTTATAGAGCATTAACTGAGCAAGGGACAAAGCCTACGCTTTCTTTTTCCCCTACTATTATGGTTAATATTAAAGAAGCCAATAATATAGATAATACACATACTAATTATCATATTTTAAAAAATACATCTTTTATATATGCCAAAACTATTTTAAAAAATGCTTTATATAAAAATCTCAATCATGCTTTTGATTTAGTTGCTGAAAAATTGCATTTAGGTATAAATGTAGTAGATATTCCTTTTAAGCAGCGGTTCAAAGAAGTAGATCCAGATTTAAAAAAACGCTCGTTTGACATTTCTGTTAGGTCGACTGATATTTTAGTAGACGACCCAATGGCAGATATTCGTTTTATGTTTTTATCCAAAGAAGGCATAAGACTACCAGATACTGATGGGAGAATATTAAAAGAGCTAAAGAAAGAAAATTTTGATCCTCAAGTTATTAACGAATTGCTTTGGGATCAAGCAGTGATTTGGCCAATTGGGCATTTTGCTTTTGGATTATGGGCAAAAAAGCATATTGATTTTTCTATGCTCAATACAGTTTTGTCCCCTACGGATTTTCAATGGATTGGGTTAAAACAGTAAATCTTGCTCCACTAAAATATCGCAACATCTTAATGGAGCAAGGTGGTCCAATAGCAAGACTAAGCATTATTCAAAAGCAATTAACTCCTAGTATTGTAGGGCATGAAGCATTAGCATATCTTGTAAAAGATCTGAAAAATGGCTGGAATCTAAAACATAGGATCTATGGTAATGTTGATGGCGCTGGAAGTTCGGAATATAAAAATCAGGCTTCTTACAAATCTATTTCTGAGGCTTTAGAGCGTTGGGCATTTTATGAGATATATAATAATGCAAAAGTTAAAAATAAATATGGATTTAACATAGACCCGACTACAACTGGTATGGCACGTTCTCTGGATTGTTAAAATATAAAGCAAGGCAAAATGCACTATCAGAGGCTATTGAACGATGGTGCGTGTGTGAGTGGTGGGAAGGAAGACTTAGAGTAGAAATAGTTTATGCTTATAATGTAAACACACATAAACTTAGTCAGATTTCTAATGACATACAATTAAATAAATTAAATTTTAATGATATTTATATACTAAAGCTTTATTCACCGTGGAATAAGTATAGTGTGATAATAGCTTTTACAAAAGCAATCAAATCTGGTGTGTATATTTATGCATTTGCAGCGGCAGAAAGATTTAACACATGTCTTGAAAAAGTTTTTATAGAACTTTTCAGAAATCAATCCGTGCTTGATAAATATTTATTTAATCATAAAGCCGATCCACTATTGCAGATAGGTAATATACAGGATAAATCAGAAAAAAGATTATTATATTTTGCCTCACAAGAAGGATTTGAGAGTTTTTTTAAAAGGCTTGTATTCAGTTTGAAAAATAATATAAAAGCAACTCAGCCAAAGTGTATTTTAGATCTAGAAGTAGAAGGTCCGTGGTCAAATTATACGACTGTATGGAGATATTTGTTTGCTGCAAATAGCAAATTATATTTGTGTGATTCTGCAGATTATTTTTTATTTTGAAGTATAGAGGTTATAAGGATTTTTGGATATTACTTTGTCACAAGTCCTTAGATATTAATTTTTAATCCATAAAATTTTATGGTATGCGCTTTATGTCAAAGGTAGTGTTTTTATGGAGTTAGCCTCAAAAAGGCAAAATGAAAAGCAAACAGTTTATATCAAGACCTTTGGCTGCCAAATGAACGAAGCAGACTCTGAGCGTATGTACGCCCTTTTGGGCGAAGCAGGCTTGGAGCCAACTCATACTGCTGAACAAGCAAATGTCATCATTATCAATGGTTGCACCGTTAGAGCCAAGGCAATTCACAAAGCGGTTTCTGCTTTGGGAGAATTACAGTTTCTTAAAAAATATAATCATAATAACAAAACCCCTATTATAGGGATGGGTGGTTGTGTTGGACAATTTGAAAAACAAATGCTCTTTAAACAAGCTCCATGGTTAGATTTTGTTTTTGGTCCCGACGCGATTGATCAGCTGCCAGAAATGATTTTTCGTGTTCAAAATGGCGAAAAACATGTCATCAACACTGATTTTGATGTTTTAGAGAACTATTCAACCGAAACAAAACTTTCCGCTCCTACATCCAAAGCGTTTGTCAATATTATGAAAGGGTGTGATAAGTATTGTACTTATTGCATTGTTCCATACACAAGAGGCAAAGAGAAATCACGAACCATTGACGAAATACTCAGTGATGTTGCCCGTTTGGTTTCTTTGGGCATAAAAGAGGTGACATTTTTAGGACAAAATGTAAATTCTTTTGGAAAAGGAAATAAAAATCTAAAAAACAGGGAACCTAAAAAACTTCATAATATTATAGGTAGAGTAGGGCCAGATGAAGATGAGGAAAATTTCCCACAACTTTTAAAAGCTATTGACCAAGATGAAAGATTAAAAAATTTAAGGCGAGTACGTTTTACTTCAAGTCATCCACTTGATTTCAGTGATGAACTTATTAATTGTTATGCTTCCCCTGAACAGGGTGGAGTTTCGAAATTAGCACAACACCTTCACCTGCCTGTGCAAAGTGGTTCTAATCGCATATTAGAAAAAATGGGTCGACACCATAAGATTGAAGCTTATATTTCACAAATGGATCGCTTAAGAGCACTTATGCCAAAAGTAGGGCTTTCTACAGATATTATTGTAGGATTTCCCACAGAGACCCAAACAGATTTTGAACAAACATTGCAGCTTTTAGATCGTATTCAGTATGATAACATTTTTGCTTTTGCGTATTCACCTCGTATCGGTACAAGAGCTGCAAAATTAAATGATGATATTTCTTTACAAGAAAAAAATAGGAGACTACAGCTTGTTTTAAAGCATCAACTCAAAATTTCTGAAAAGAGAAATACTATGTTTATTGATAAAACAATGGAAATTCTAGTCGATAATATAGCAAAAAATCAGATATTAAAAAAAGACGACAAAAATTCTACAGTCTGGATGGGGCGTACCAGTTGTAATCACGTTGTTAATTTTCTGTCTCACACTAGCAGTGGTTTAGAGGGGCAGTTTTTGAAAGTCAAAATTACTGGATCCACTCCATTGTCTCTTATAGGAGGGCGAGTATGATCATTCCGCACCATGGCAAATGGCCAAAAATTCATGAAACAGCATTTATTGCGCCTACTGCGGACATTATTGGAGAAGTCGAAATAGGAGATCATTCGAGTGTTTGGTTTCAAACGGTTATTAGAGGAGATGTGCATTTTATCAAGATCGGCAACCACACAAATATTCAGGACCGCTGTCTGCTTCATGTGACTAAAGCAATTGCTCATCTCGAAATAGGCGATGAAGTAACGGTGGGACATTCTGTGACTCTTCATGGATGCAAAATAGGAAACCTTGTTTTGGTAGGCATGGGCGCTATAATTTTAGATCATGCAGAAATTGGAGCTGAATGTATTATTGGAGCAGGCTCTTTAATTACTAAAAAGACTATAATACCGCCCCGTAGTCTTGTTCTGGGTTCTCCAGCTAAAGTAATTCGTAAGTTGACACCCAATGAATTAGCGTCTCTATCGCAAAGCGCTCAAAACTACGTACAAGAAGCCAAAGAATATCGTGCCAGCATACGTGGCCCTAAAAAAGTTGGCAATCCTGATAGAGATTTAGATTTTTTGGATATACATGAGAGAGATGAATGAAGGAGTTACCTGAAGGAGTGAAATTATGAAAGATTTAATAGAAGCACTGACTTTTGATGATGTTCTTTTGATGCCTGCATATTCGCAAGTATTACCTTCTCAAGTGTCTTTAAAAACTCAGCTTACAAAAAAAATTCAATTACATGTACCGTTGTTATCTGCAGCAATGGATACCGTGACTGAAAGTAAAACGGCTATTACCTTGGCTCAAGAAGGAGGGCTGGGAGTTATCCATAAAAATCTAACTATTCAGAATCAAGCTTTTGAAGTCGAAAAAGTCAAAAAAAGCGAGTGGGGAATGATCTTGGATCCAATCACCATAGAACCTGTAGCAAAAATCAAACAAGCCATGGAACTTATGAAAACATATAAAATTTCTGGAGTTCCTGTGACTCAAAAAGACAATCAAGGCTTAAAGTTAGTCGGTATTTTAACAAATCGTGACTTAAGATTTGAAACAGATTTAAATCAACCCGTCGATGCTCGAATGACAAAACTGCCACTGGTTACCGTGCCTGAGGGAACCACTTTAGAGCAAGCAAAGAAAATTTTAAAAGAAAACAGAATCGAAAAACTCCCAGTGGTGAATGTGCATGGATATCTCAAAGGTCTAATCACAATCAAAGATATTTTAAAGCAAGATATGTATCCGCAAGCCAGCAAAGACCGGTTTGGGCGTCTGTTAGTTGGTGCAGCCATCGGTGTTGGAGAGGAAAGTGAAAAAAGAGCGGCTGCTCTAGTGGACGCGGGCGTTGATGTCCTTTTTATAGATAGCGCACATGGACATTCTCATGGCGTTTTAGAAATGATAAAAACTCTAAAAAAACGATTTGATAAAGTAGAAATTGTAGGTGGCAATATTGCCACAGAAGCAGGGGCGCGAGCGCTAATTGAAGCCGGTGCGGATGCAATTAAAGTTGGTATTGGTCCGGGCTCAATTTGTACAACGCGAGTAATTGCAGGCATTGGGGTTCCCCAGCTTTATGCTATTTCAGAAGCAGTCAAGGGAGCCAAGTCTCAGAACATTCCTGTTATTGCTGATGGAGGTATTAAATACAGTGGAGATATTACCAAGTCTTTAGCAATTGGTGCTTCGAGCATTATGATTGGCGCTTTGTTTGCCGGAACAGACGAAGCACCTGGCGAAGTCGTCTTGTACCAGGGTAGATCCTATAAGGTCTATCGGGGTATGGGTAGTCTTGGAGCCATGTCTCAAGCCCAGGGTTCTAAAGATCGGTATTTTCAAAGTGATGTGGACGAAGTTTCAAAGCTTGTTTCTGAAGGTATAGAGGGTCGAGTGCCTTATCGTGGCAGTTTGTCTTTTAATGTTCAACAAATTTTAGGAGGACTTAGGGCAGGCATGGGTTATTGTGGTGCTAAAGATATTGCAACTCTGCAGAGCACGGCTAAATTTGTCAAAATTACCAACAGTGGTCTAGCCGAAAGTCATCCCCATGATGTGGCCATTACAAAAGAAGCTCCAAACTATAGATTGGGTTAAAATATGATTTCACATAAGGGCAGTGTGTTAATTTTGGATTTCGGCTCTCAGTACACCCAGTTAATCGCCAGGAGGGTACGAGAAATCGGGATTAATTCGATTGTTTTAAAAGGCAATGTTGCATTAAAAGACATTCAAAAATTTGAGCCCAAGGCCATTATACTTTCTGGTGGACCTGCTTCTGTTTATGAAAAACATGCACCAAAACTTGTGCCTGGTTTTTTCGAGTATCAGAGTAAAAATAAAATACCACTTTTAGGAATTTGTTATGGCATGCAGCTTCTTATGCATGCTTTGGGAGGGAATGTCCAAAAAGCCTTGAGTTGTGAATACGGCAAAACTCAAATTCGAGTTGAATCTTATTCTGATTTTTTTTTACCAGTTCGTGAAAAAAACCATAGTTTTTCAGTATGGATGAGCCATGGAGATGAAATAAAAGAATTACCTGGTGGTTTCAAAGTTACAGCTCGTAGTTTGAGTGGAGTAATCGCAGCTGTAGAAAATCAAGAAGCACGAATTTATGCCTTACAATTTCATCCCGAAGTGACACACACGGAACATGGCATGACTTTGCTAAAACATTTCTTTATCGACGTTTGTGAAATGCAAGCTACAAGGACATTGCAAAACCTGACAAACGAGCTTATCGAGCAAATACAACAAAAAGTTGGTGTTTCAGATCATGTGCTTTGTGCCCTATCTGGCGGGGTAGACTCGACTGTTGCGGCAGTCTTAGTGCATAAAGCTATTGGAGATCGTTTGCATTGTGTTTTTGTGGACAATGGACTTTTGAGATTTAAAGAACAAGAAAAAGTAATGAAAGCTTTTAAGAACTACTTGCATCTTAGAGTTAATTGCGTAGAGGCTGATCGGAGTTTTTTAAGTAAATTAAAGGGCGTTGTTGACCCTGAACAAAAGAGAAAAATAATTGGAAAAGAATTTATTTCAGTGTTTGAACAAGAGGCTGTAAACATTTCCAAAAACACCGGTAAAAGACCTAAATTTTTAGTTCAAGGCACGTTATATCCTGATATAATTGAGTCTAGTGCTTTTGATAAAAAACATTCAGTGACTATTAAAACTCATCACAATGTAGGGGGATTGCCAAAAAAATTTAAGTTTGAACTCATTGAACCTTTGCGGGATTTGTTTAAAGACGAAGTAAGAAAGCTCGGGATTGAGCTTGGTATTCCATTAGATTTTATTAAACGCCATCCTTTTCCAGGTCCGGGATTGGCAGTTCGCATTTTGGGAGCAGTTACTCCTCAAGCTTTAGAGATATTAAGAAACGTTGATGAAGTTTTTTTGCGGTCTTTAAAAGATGAAGGTTTGTATGATGAAATTTGGCAGGCTTTTTCTGTGTTTTTGCCACTTAAAAGCGTAGGAGTGCAGGGCGATGGACGAACGCATTCGTATGTGGTGGCGCTAAGAGCTGTTACATCGCAAGACGGTATGACGGCAGATTGGTATCAGTTTAAGCCAGAAGTGCTAGCTCGTATTTCGAATCAAATCTGTAATGAAGTAAAAAATGTAAATAGGGTGGTATATGATATTTCGTCCAAACCTCCAGCTACTATTGAGTGGGAGTAAGAAGTTAGTTATTTTGTTGGTGTAAATATATATTAATTGAAAATCCAAACAAACATGCTTATTATTAAGACTATGTCAGAAGAACAAAAGTTAAGGGAATCAAAACAGTTTTGTGTTTTTTTTATTTTGCTCTATTTTATTGTGCGCTATGGGATGGATTCGATTTTAAATCAAATTCATGCTTATGCGAGTTATAGTTTTGAGGTTCTTTTTATACTTGTAGTGACAAGTTTATATTACAAGGATCTTAAATTTTCTTTTAAAATAGATATTTATTATTTACTTCAATGTTTTTTGGCTTGCATATTAGGATTTGGCATATTTTTATGTGCTAAAGTTTTCGAAATATTAATTCCATTTGATTTATCACAAAAAATTATTGCTTTTTGTTGGGCCTGTTTTAGAAGAATTTTTATTTCGACAAGCGTTTTGGAGTTTATTTAGAAGAGCCTTGAGAACGCAGAAAGGAGCCTGGATAGCAACTGCTTTAGTTTTTGCATTTGGACATTTTTTTGCTTATTTTTTTGTGCCTCCTGAATTAAAAAGCTTTGTGATTTATCAAACTACTTATGCATTTGGGCTTGGAGTGTGGTGGGGCTATGGTATTTATAAAACAGGAGCGATTTCTTATACGATAAGTTTACATTTTTTGTTTAATTTTGGATTTTTTATTGCGAGTACATTGGGGCGTTAATGCGTATTTTAGGGGTAGCCACACAAGGCACTGGAAAAGACGATGAAGCCAGGCTTAGGGGACTTCTGGAAAACTTTAATGCAGAGTTTTTTCCTTTTGACCAATCTAAAAAAATTAAAAGCGCTTTTGGATTGCTCAAGAAGGTTTGGAAAGATCAACCTGATTTAGTTGTTCTAGAAGGTACCGGTATCGCTGGTGGAAGTGTTCTAATCTTTACACGAATTTTGAAAAAAATTCCCTATATTTTAAGCAGTGGCGATGCAGTCAGCGCATTTGTGGGAAGTCAAATGCCAGTGTTAAGATCATTTTTTAATCTATATGAAAAATATCTAACAAAAAAAGCTTCTGGATTTATTGGATGGACGCCTTACTTAACAGGCCGGGCATTAACTTTTGGAGCAAAGCGAGCAATGACTGCATCTGGTTGGTCACCTCATAACATCACAAATGAAGAACAAGCAAGATTTCGTGTCTCAGTGAGACAAGATT
>JACQAU010000085.1 GCA_016194835.1 Deltaproteobacteria bacterium | reverse complement strand
AGGGGCTTTATTTAAAGGGGTTTTTTTAGTGCAAACATATAGACACATTATTTATATAGTAATATCATGCACTTATTTGATTGGCTGCATAAATGATTTTTCTGTAAAAGATAGATCTTTTTCTATACAAGCAACAAACAGTAGCTCCACCACTCAAAACGATCAATCTGGTTCCTCACATGGTAGCACCTCTCAATCTACTCCCAATGAATCAGAATTAGCAAAAATCCAGTGTTCTAATTTGGACACAAAAAGTCAACAGTTTCAATTTTGCTTACGATGTAGACAATACTTAATCGAAACAAAATGCCAAAATAAAAGTTTTTTTAATTGTGACAGTCCTACATTTAACGATTTTACAAGTCTCTTAAATCAATGTATTTCTCAGTCAACTGTTTCAGGCGAACTGTGCCCTCTGCAATGTCCATCAGGAAAAGTATTAGATAATAAAAAATGTGCGTGCATAGACTACAATGATCAAACCAATATTTTAACCCATGTCATTACTCCACTTGATCAAGGTCCTCCACTTGTAAATCTCACTTGGCCACATACTAGACAACAAGTTATATTTAGCAACACTACATCATGCACTGCCAAGATATCTCCTATTTTGTTTGAAGTAAAAAATAGAGGTGGCTCAGATTTTTATAAAAATATCTATACTGTCGAAAAAGATAATCCTTTGTGTGACCCGACATCTTTATCAGATTTAGTCACGCCTACATTTACAAGTTTCGAGCAAGTCGCGGCTTCGTTTAACATCCATACTCAAAGCTTTTCAGATTATAATGAAATTTTAAATTCAATATCCAACTGGACACCTCAACCACCTATCAGCACTGCACAACTTGTATATAATAGATCTGATAAGCAGTTTTCCGGTCCTTTCCCGGGGCAGACAACCGTACCCAATAACACACGAAGCATTAGACTTGATTTAGGCGAACAAGCTCCGGCACATTTACTGATTCAATTTGAATTATTTTTATTTTATCCTAACAATGTTTATCGCTATGGAGGAGATGAAATTATTTTATCAGCCAATAATATTCCATTATTCCATAATTATTTCTTGGATCTAAACATAGGAAACAGTCATACTTATCCATTTAAACCAACAATGTACAAAAGAACTTATTACGAAAATTTCAGTGACACACCTCCAGTAGTGTTGCCAATCTGCAGTAGGCGCAGACACTTTAGCCGACCAGTTTGTCAACCAGTTCCTCCCCCTAATCCTATTGGCAAATATTCAGTATATTTAATTTCTATTCCATATTCCCACACGGGAGGCCCTTTAGCGCTAACATTAACCGGTGCATCAAACGGAATAATACAGGATCCCCAAGGACAAAACACAGGACCGCTGCAAAATGCTTGGGGATTTAATAATTTCAAAGTTTTAAAACAAACTGAAAAAAATTGCGCAGTAAAATATTCTTTCATTGACTCAAATGCACTCAAACAAGAAATAAAATTGAAATTTTCACTAAAAACAACTTGCTACACTCAAAATGGAACAGCTAACGAAAACTTATCCCCACATCCCGATCTCCAATGTGGGTGCCAAACAGAATACAAGCCAGAATAATATTTAGATTCTGCTCAAAGCAGAATCTATTTAACCCCAAACCGGCCACTTCCGTTTCGCATATTCTTCATCATGCACTTTTTGCATCACTCCTAAAACATGATCATAAATTCGTTGATTATTATCATTATCTGTTTGCGCGGGATCCCACATAGATTCAACGTCAATAGCCGGTAATATCCGAAACGTCATCTTTGACGGCATTGGAACAAAAATAGAAATAAATGCAAGCGGCGCAACCGCTAATGGAAACAGTGTAAAGACACCAGAAACCACACACCATAAAAAAAACAAGGAACGAATTGTAATGGGCAATCCATGAAGACGAAATTTTTCTTTTAGCCCAAGTTTTTCTGCAATTTCTTCTCCCCTATGTAAAATCACATAACTTTCATGTGCGCCAACACTCACAATAGGAACAATAGGCACCTTGGCTCTTATTGCCAGCTTTACAAATCCCTTTCTTTCAAAAAAATTAATCTTCTTGCGTTCAGTAAACGGACGAAAAGATTCTTTTTCTCCACCTGGGTACACTAAAAGCGAGTAATCACGAGTAAGCGCTTCATAAGCTACTTCGGGGTCTGCAGGAACTGCGCCAATTCTTGGCGTGAGCCACCTAAAAAAAGGGTTATTAAGAGCTATCCCGTGCGCCAATCCCAATGCTCTTTTTGAGCCTTTATATCGCTTCCACCATGCATGAAAAAGCATCAAAACCTCAAAAGTGAGCAAACCATTATGGTTTCCTACAAATAAAACCGTGCGCTCAGGAATATTTTCCCAACCCGTCATTTCACAGCGAAAATAATGTCGATACAGCCCTTCTAAAAACGGAGCCAATTTTTCTGCAAACTCTGGATCTATTCTCCCCAAATCTCTAAAAAGTCTTCTCTTCTGTGCTGTTGTGACCATATTTGACTAACTCCCCATCACACTTAGCTAATGCTGTGAGTAATTAATTTTGTGCTATTAGTCAATAAAATTATTTCTGGATTTCAATCTCTTACGGTATTTCCTCAGCACCACTGCGTGCCCATAGCCCAGTAATGCGGCAAGTTAAGTAGGTTTTTATAAACTCTTCTAGCTCTCCATCTAATGTTTTTTCTGCTTGCGAGGTAGGATTCTTCGATTTCAGCTTGTTTTTTTCTTTGTTCTTCTAAATATCTTTCATACAGCCTTGAACGTAAAACTTTCATGGCCAAATCTCTGTTTTTAATTTGTGAACGCTCTTGTTGGCAAGTTACAACAATCCCAGTTGGCAAATGCGTGAGCCTAACTGCCGAATCTGTTGTATTCACTCCCTGCCCTCCTTTTCCACCTGCGCGATAAACATCTACACGTATTTCATTTGGTTGAATCACGATCTCAAAATCATCATCGGCCTCAGGTGTAATAAACACGCTAGCAAAAGATGTGTGCCGCCTAGCATTCGAATCAAAAGGAGAAATACGAACCAAACGGTGCACTCCTGCCTCTGATTTTAATAAACCATAAGCGTAAGAACCAGAAACAGACAAAGTCGCATTTTTAATCCCAGCCTCTTCACCCACTAAAACGTCAATGAGACCAATCTTAAATCCCTTTCGTTCCGCCCATCTACTATACATCCTAAGAAGCATCTGTGCCCAATCTTGTGACTCCGTGCCTCCGGCTCCTGCATTAATCATTAATATCGCGTTTTTAGAGTCTGCTTCCTCAGAAAGCATAGTTTGAAATTCTACCTGAGTGAGTTTGTGATATAATGCATCTAAAGACTGGCAAACTTCGCTAAAAACAGTATCATCTTTTTCTTCTTGTGAAAGTTCAAACAATGTTTGAACGTCTTGATATTGTTTTTCAAACTCAAAAAAGCCCTTAAGCTCTTGTTCAAAGAAATAATGTTTATTACCTGATTGCGCTCGTTCAATCAAGCCTATTTTATTTAATAAAATCTTTTCCCATTTGGACATTTGCTTTGCTTGAGTGTTATTTTTTGTATGATCAAACCCCAGTAAATGCAAAACCCCATGCGTTATTAGTACTTGCAGCTCTGTCTTTAACGAATGCGAAAATCTTCGGGCTTGTTTCTTTAAAATAGGCAAACAAATAACAAGCTCACCCAAATAACCATGTCTAAAAAACTCTTTTGGTGCAGGAAAACTCAATATATCCGTGGTTCTATTCTTATGAAGATATCTAGCATTTAAGCTACTAATCCGCGTTAAACCCACTATTTTTACATCTACTTTCCATAAACCAGAAGTACATTTTTTGGATAATGCAGGACATGTCTGCATTAAACACAAGATCCTTTTAATTTCCTTAGTTGCAAGTTTTTCATATATGTTGGCAGAACGCATAGCACCATGATATCACCTTTTTGTATGCCAAGAAAACTATCACCTAAAACAGAAATTTTAGTTCACTTAATTGAAACCGTAACAAAACTGCGCGCTCTAGATGGCTGTCCTTGGGATAGAGCGCAGACTTTTCAAAGTTTAAGGCAATACCTTATTGAAGAAGCTTATGAAACTTTAGATATTTTAGATCAGCTTGATACACCTAAAAAATTAAAAAACAATACTATTCGAAAAGCATTTCAAGCAGAACTAGGCGATCTCCTCATGCAAATACTTTTACATGCAGAAATAGCAAAGGAGAAAAAAGCCTTCGATATATACGACATCGCCCAAGAGCTTGACAAAAAACTCATTCGCAGACACCCTCATGTTTTTGGTAGTCAAAAAGTTCATACTGAAGACGCTGCATTTAAAAGCTGGGAAAAACAAAAAGCAAAAGAAAAAGACGCAAAAAACAGTATTTTAGATGGATTACCCAGGGCACTGCCAGCGTTACAAAAAGCTTCACGCGTGATCGAAAAAGTTACTAAAGTTGGATTTCAGTGGAAGGATCTCCTTGGCCCCCTTGAAAAAGTAGAAGAAGAACTTGAAGAATTAAAAGAAGAAATCTTGCTATCTAAAAAACATGGTCAAAAAAACAAGTTAGCAGGAGAACTTGGAGATCTCTTTTTTTCTTTGTGTAACTTGTCTTTTTTATTGAAAATCAATCCCGAAGATGCATTAAGAGCTACGCTTTTGAAATTTGAAAATCGCTTTAGATTTATAGAAAAAAAATTAAAAACTCTTAAAAAAACACCTGAAGAATCTACTCTAGAAGAAATGGATCATTTTTGGCGCGAAGCAAAACAGTTCGAAGAAAACGCAGGCATTCTATGAATCTTAAAAAAGGAGTTTTATCCATCCACACACGTGAGCAACAAAAAGGCTTTATGGTATGGGGCCTAACTGGGGGTGTGGCTTGTGGCAAGAGCACTGTTGCAAAAATATTTGAAGAAAATAAAATCCCAGTCATTGACGCCGATCACATAGCGCATGAGCTATCCTTACCTGGTGGACTAGGGTATGAGGCTATTATCCAACGTTTTGGCACATCGGATCGTGCGTGGTTAAGAAAAACAGTTTTTAATGATCAAAAAGCCAAAGAAGATTTAGAAGCCATTTTGCACCCCCTAATCCAAACAGAAAGCTTGCGTATGATGCGCGAACTTCAGAAAACAAATCCCAAAAGTCCAATTATTTATGAGGCCGCACTATTAGTAGAAAAAAAGAAAGCAGATGATTTTGAAGGACTCATTGTAGTAGAAACACCAAGGGAGATGCGTAAGAAAAGACTCATAGAACGCGATCAGCTATCTGAAGATATGGCAGAAAAGATTTTTGCATCCCAAACTTCAGACGAAGTTAGGAGAAACGCTGCGGCATTTTTAATTGAAAACAACGGCACACTAGAAGAACTTAGGGAAAAAGTTCTGCTTATAATTCCAAAATTGTTTACAAAACCGCAAAGCTAGCTTAATCTTCTTAAAGGAGTTTTCAGTTTTTTTAAAAAAACTGAAAGTCAGATTCTGGTAAAAAAGGAGGTTTGCACAGTGAATACACGGAACCTAGTGTCGTTATTACTATTTTGTAGCATGTTTTTAGTTTCTTGCCCCAATGTGTTTGATCCCATAGACAATCCCAGTGGAGACGCACAGCTACTTTCAGCCGCACGCGCTTGCTTTGATAAAGGCGATTTAGCCTGTGCAAAAGATAACTATGGCAAAATCACAGGTACTACAGATGCTGAATACGCTGCAGCAGAAACAGCTTTTACAATTTTAGAAGAAAACGGTGT
>JACQAU010000084.1 GCA_016194835.1 Deltaproteobacteria bacterium | reverse complement strand
TTTCAAGTGCATGGTTAAATTTTTCTTTTTCTTCTACATGCTTTGACCAGGAGTCTAAAACAAACAAGCACTCTCTTTTTAGCGCACTTAATTGTTTTTTGTATTCTGCTAGTAAAAACTTAGCGCTGAGCCATTCCATGAGCTCTTCGACAATCTGTTGTTGAGTAAAAGCTCCTTTCAGCGTCTCACTTAAGAGAAAAAATCTGGAACTAATTTCTGCTTCTTCTTTTGCCACTTGGCAAGCAACTGAATAATTACTTCTAGAATTTGTAATACCTTTCCCCAAAATTCTAGCGTCTTTATCTAAAAAAATCGCCTTTGTAGTTGTAGATCCTAAATCAATTCCTACAAAACAATCCATAACATCTGGCTCCATACTTATTTTTGCCTTTGGCTCCATATTTATTTTCGCCTTGCCTCTAGCATCTGAAAATAAGACTCTAAGCGGTTCTTAATATTAGCCGCACTAAAATAACGTGGGTCCACAAGATCGGATTCGATAAACCCTCCAGCCTTACCGGTTCTTTTTTCTAGCTCTCTCAGCATAAGCAGTTGCCCTGCGGAAAAGGAATTACAGCTCTTAATAGAATTTATAAGAAAACCATCAGCTTCAAAATCAGACATGTATTTTTCTAAAATTTCGATACGGTTTGGCAAGTTGCGATTCGTATAACACCCCAAACAATACTCCGCCATACTTTCGAAAGGGCGCTTTGCGTCGTGTCTAAAACCTAATTCATAGAGTCCTCCTACTTTTGTGTAAGTAGAAGCCACTACGACAGCCTTTTCATCATAAAACATTTTCCAAAACTCTCTAAAGCTTGTCCAATTCGGAGGACCTTCGACAACAATCCGAAATTTTTGATCATTGAACTCACCATCGGGGGTAATGGGTCCTGATTTTGTTGTAATGCGTTCATTGATTTCCTGTTTTAGTAATTCATAATATCTTTCGCACTCATCAAGCCCTCTGAAAGCGGTAAAAATAGGACCAATGTAATAAACTCCACCAAAATAAGCGTCAATTGGCGATGGCCTGTGCTTAGCAGTATCCCAAATATAAACTAAATTTTCTTCGGCTCTCTTTGATGAATCCAAATAAGCTTGTAACTTATCTAAATCCATGGCTTTACCTGATACTTTTTCCATCATCGGAATTACATTTTCTTTTAGCTGTCCAACTACGTATTCGATCATCGATGGCGTAATTTTGCCGTCTCCCTGATAGGGCACGTGCAGCATGGCTATAGGACAGTGGTATTCCTGTTGTAAAAGTTCAAACCATTTCAGAAACGTGAAACATCCCGTATAACTGAGTAACAGCAAATCAGGAGGCGGCAGCTTTTCACCAGTAGGGCCGATATTGCCTTGTTTGAGCATTCCAATATCGCATTTCACATAAGTACAAACATCTTCTGAATGTCCGTGTTTTTCGGCTTCTAACACGTAATTTCCACTTTTTTTACGCATTCCAGCCTGTAGGGCATTAATCTCTGGATGTACTGGTAGCATATCAAAAGCCCAGATTAATTCGTTTAGATTGCCAGGGACAAAAGTATAAACAACTTTTTTACCAAATTCCTTAGCTTGTGAGAGTTTGTGATAATGGTCTGCTAGCATCTTTTTTTGCAGTACCATGCTGTCTTCTTTTAAAGTTGCTGCCGGTTGATTTTGCATTCTTAAGTTTCTCCCCAAAGCTTAATGGAATCTGCAAATGTTCCAGTTTCTTCTTTGATTACCTGAATTTGACCCGTGTTTTCAGCGTATTTAAAAGCAGTGTGAGGGATTTTATTTTTTGTTAAAATATCTTGTAGCATTGGTCTTTCTAATAATGCCGGATCACAAAAACTAGGTGCGGCAAAAATAACACCTTCAGCTTTATATTTTTTTATTTGTTTCATTAAATAATGTCCTTTGTTTTTTGATTCTTCGAAACGAGATGCAGTAGAAACAGCAAAATCACAATAAGCACTCACTAAAGAATCTATTGGATCAGACAACAATGGGATATCTTGAGTATAATATTTTGATCCCAAAACCCAATCGTCGTCTACGATATAACACCCACTGCTTTCGAGTGCCCGGATCAGTGCCAAAGGTGGTTGCTCACAAAAAGCACCTGTTACTATCACACGCACGTAATCTCTCAAAGGACGTTTTTCGTTTTCAACAGAATGTAAATAATCTTTGATTAGCTGTGTGTGTTCACGCACGTCTAATATTAATGAAGCCCGCATCAACAGATATAGTTCATACGTTAAAACCAAGTGTGGTTTTTCAGAACGAAAATCATATAGCTTCTGAATCCATTTTATATTTTCGTTATAAAGGCAAATAGCTTGGCTTAAGTCTTTAGATGTTATTTTTTTATGAGTAATATTTTCAAAATCTGTCTTTAATAACAAAAGTTCTTTTTTATAGTATTCTCGCCCGATATTGGAGAAGTTTTGAGGAAAATCTATGTATTTTACATATTTTTGTGGAAATGTAATTTTCCACATCCCACTTAAATTTCTTATAACATCACAAATTGCAGGAAACAAAAACCCATCCAGGCAATCCAAGTTTCCCAAAAGCCCAAGCTCAATTGTTGATCGGGGAATACGACATATGTATGATTGAAAATAAGCATCTCCGCGGATAACTTCTACTTCGTCTCCACCTCCAATAATACCCACAGGAAGCATGCCACCGGCACACACAAGCTCCCTTGGTATATAAACTGGCATGTACCCAATGGCTTGAGAGTTGTTTTTGTCCTTCCACTCTTTGACGTAAGACAAGCTTAAGTCATGTAATAGGTTTTCACATTGTTGAATAATTAACGAAACATCCATTCGTAGTACCTATGCGTTTTTCCAATTTGGAGAACGCTTTTCTATAAAAGCTTTGACACCTTCTTTTGCGTCTTCAGTCTGCATGAGATCTCCTAAATAAAGTTTTTCAAGCTTTACGATATATTTGTCATACTGATCAATGATTGAACTTCTTAAAGCACGATTTGCAATTCTCAGTGAAGACGCGCTTTTTGGTAAAATTTGCTGTTTAATAAAAGCATGAGTTGTTAGCTCTAAAAGATTTGGTTCAACCATAGTGTTTGCCAGTTTGAAATCTAAAAGATCTTTTGCAGTCAATTTGTCACCTGTTAAAATGAACTGAGACGCAAAGACTTGACTGATACAGCTTGGCAAAAGTGCACATGCCACCGGCGGAAAAACCCCAAGTGTAATTTCTGGAACAGAAAATTTTGCCGTCGTATCTGTAAAAATAAAATTACAAGCCAAGACAAGCTCAAAACCACCACCTAAGCAAAGTCCTCTGACTAGTGCCAAAGTTGGGGTCGGGCATTTTATTACTTGTCCAATTAATTTATGAAATACTGGTAACATTTCTGAAACTTTTGCTGGCAGGTGTTCTTCGACACTGGCACCGTAGGAAAAATTTTTTTCTTGCGCAGAAAAAATAATAAGTTTTATTTTTTGATCCTTTTCTTCTTGTGCTAAAGCTTCTGAAATTTCACGCAGCATTTTAGATGTTAAAATATTAGCTGGTGGTGTGTTTAAAGATATCTCACTGATCTGCCCGTCAAATTTTTTTTCTACTTTAATGTTTTCATACGCCATAATTTTTAGTTCCCCTTTGGCATGATGTCTTTTGGCATAATCTCTTTTATCAGGTCTTCGCTCCACGGAGTGCCTTGCGCAAGCGCTTGTCTTAATTTTACAAAATTAACTTCGCGGCTTTCTTTGGTGCCCTCATTGAACGCCTTAAATCCAGCCTTCGCTTCTGTCATCATATTAAGCGCTAGCCATGAGCGATTAGTTTCACAGTTTTGTTGCCAATGTTCTAGTTTTTTCTTCCTCAGAGACTCTAAAGTTTTAATAAGGCAATCCGGCATAGTCATCATAAGCGAATAAGCCAGTTTTTCGACCTCTTGATCCAATAACGCAAAATCTATTGTACATTCTGAAGCCATGGTCTTTGCTGCTTCTAGATCTTTACCGGATTTTAATTTTCCGAAACTAAAATTGCCCCACTCATCTCGCTCAGTTAAATGCACATATGGATTAGTAATAAATTTCCCTGCTTTTGTTTTTAAAACTGGAACTACTTTATTAATCAATCCCAGACTAACAGCTTGATGCGCTGACCAGTGTTCACATAGAGTGCAAGATTCGATAGATCTACCAATGCCTACATAAAGATGTAAAAAATCGGTAGAACCCCCATCCGGAGCTGAACCGTGTTTCGGTCCTGCTTGACCAAAACGTGCGGTATCAGCAGAAATAGTAAAATCACAAGCCATGCCTATTTCTTGTCCACCAGCAAGTCGCATTCCGTTAACTCGATTAATCACTGGTTTATCTATAGTTAAAATCGTAGTAACCATGTCATTAAAAAGTCGCATGTATTGTTTATATTCTTGTGGATTACCTGCATAATATTCTGCGTATTCTTTTGTGTTCCCCCCTGTGCAAAAAGCTTTATCACCTATCGCTGTAAAGACAATAGAGACCACAGAACGATCACAAGACGCTTCTCTAAAGGCCAATATCACTTCTTTTACAGTATCAGTTGTATAAGAATTGAACTGCGCGGGGTTGTTAAGAATAATCCAGGAATTAAACAGCCCCTCGATTGGATGGTGGTTCAAATCCACGACTGGCCTTTTTTCTACTTTAATATGTTCATAGGTATATTTTGGGATCAAGTTATGGTTTTTCATATTTCCTCTCTTATGGAACTAAAATAGCTCTTTTTTCAAGTTTGTGTTCTAAGGCTTGAGCAATCACTTGGTTAATCGAATCTAACGAAAACTCTTGAATATTATCCAATAAATTAATTTTCCCTGATAAAACTTTATCTACTACATTTGCATAATAAGCAGGACGGCACCCCCAATTGCCAAACACATCAGCATCAAAAGCCATCAAATTACTTAGACGAATTTGCAATTTATCCATTGTAAATCCGACAATTCCTAAAGTAGCTCCGTAGGTAAGCAACGAGAAGGCTAGGTTTTGCCCAGCTTGAGTGCCACTGGTTTCGAAAATTTTC
>JACQAU010000148.1 GCA_016194835.1 Deltaproteobacteria bacterium | reverse complement strand
GTGCGGATTGCCATCCCTGGATGAAACAGCCATCAAACAAACAGCTCACGTCATAGGTAGAGCCGTCATTGGCTACTGAAAACCAACCGAAACTCGCGCAATCGTTATTTTTACATGCTGTCTCCATAGAATAGGATTTATCAGTAGAGGTTGTGACCCAGCCAAACCTAAAACAATCTCCCTGATGGCAAAATGTTTCATAGATATCGTTGGCTAGAGAAATATTAGATGCTAACAAAAGAACACCTACTGTAATACTTGTTTTCATTTCGACCCCCAAAAATTAAACTTAGTTTTGCACTTAAACTAATATGGAATACGATTTTTATCAAAGACAATTTTTCTTATCATAAAAATCACAAGTCCTTAGGCAGCCTTATCTAATTACAAAAACTTAATTGTTTTTAGAGCCAAAATTAGGGGGAAGATCCATCTGTGTTTCTTCCATTTTTGTTTCCTCCAAACTTATTTAGAGATCTAGTAGACCATATTGTATGTCGCATTGTGCAATGAGTCTTCTAAGCTAGTTTTATGCGGCTTTTTACTAAGTAAAACAAGTAGTAATCAATAAAACACTATTTTGGTCTACAACGTAGTCGTCTCCTATTGCGGGCAGGTTAAAATTTCAGCAATAATGCCGAGAAGCTAATAAAGGGGAAGGTGGTGAAAAAAACCATTACTATACTATTATTGTCTGGAATTGGAATTTGCTTGTCTAATTGTACACGCAACCCGCTTTCTCCGGGGGGTTCTAAGGCAGATTCGAAGTTTTTTCCGGTTGTAATTTCTTCTCTCAGTCCAAAAGAAGGCAATCCAAAAGGCGCTACAAAAATAATTATCGAAGGTGATAACTTTCAACAAGGCACACAAGTCTTTTTTGATCAATCAGAATGTACCCAAGTTGTAGTTGCCCAGAATAATAACATTACCTGCTTAACTCCTGCACACCCTGCCTCAAAGGTTTCAGTAACGGTTAAAAACCCAGATGATAACTCCATAGTTTTATCTGATATTTTTACTTATCAAGAAGCTCCTTTGATACAAAAAATTTCTCCAACAGCGGGAGCTTTAGCAGGAAATACACTGGTTACCCTAGAAGGAAACTATTTTTTACAGGATGCTAAAGTTTCTATTGGTCAACTAGACTGTCAAAATATTAGTGTACAATCCCCATCCAAGCTTACATGCGTGACTCAGGCACATGTTCAAGGCGCGGCTGATATTGTTGTTACAAATACAGACGGACAATTGAATACATTAAGTAAAGGATACACTTATCAATTTGCACCACAAATTATAGGTGTTACTCCCAGTCTTGGTGCGACAGCAGGTGGAGAGCAAATTGTTATTTCAGGAAATTATTTTTTAAATGGAGCAAGCGTTTCTTTGGGTGGTTCCGCATGTATAAATGTCGGTTTAGATTCTCCAGTGTCCGCTCACTGCACTACTACTGCTCACATAGAAGGCAGTGTAAATGTCGTTGTTACTAATTTTGATAATCAAAATGCTACATTAACCAACGGCTTTACTTATCAAGATGCTCCTGTGGTTAGTTCTGTTTTGCCAGCATGGGGATCAATTCAAGGCGGTACATCTATTGCGATTAGTGGTAGTGGTTTTCGCGACGGGGTCTCTGTCGATGTGGGAGGTTCTACCTGTAGCTCCGTTCAGGTGCTTTCAAAAACAAGTTTAACTTGTACAACTGCTCCACATACAGAAAGTGCAGTGAGTGGCGAAGTAATTACGGTCACAAACCTAAGTGCACAATCAGGATCGGGAGGTAAGTATAGATATGTAAGATTACCAGATGATCTGAGTGGCACTCATATCCGTGTTTGGCTAAAAGCCGATAGCTTGAATTTGCAAAATAATACTCCAGTTTCAGATTGGTTAGATTCTTCACCAAATTCTCCAGATGAAAAAAATAATGCAAGCCAATTTACACACACTAAACAGCCACTTTTTATAACTCAAACACTCAATACTTATCCCGTAATTCGTTTTGATGGTGTAGATGATGTTATGTCAATTACCAGTACAGGAATATCGAGCACTTTTACTTTATTTTTTGTTGCAAGACAATTAGATACCTTGGCCACTATGCATGTGATTGAACCGGATTGCGGTACAAAATGTGAATGGATTTTCCCAAAGAATGAAAATACTTTTCAGTGGAAAGATACCTCCGCGTCTAGTATGCCGTTTAATACAACTAGTTTTAATATTGTTTATTTAGATCGCACAGGAACTACGGCTTCAGTGCGAATTAATGGAAGTACGTCAGTGGCAGGCAGTGTTCAGAATGTAACCGGATCTCAACTCATTATTGGAAAGAGAAATGTCAATAATACTGAGTTTCTTCACGGTGATATTGCAGAAATTATTATTTTCACATCAACTCTAACAGACTCTAATCGACAAAGTGTTGAAAAATATCTAGATGCCAAGTACAATCTTGGAGTTTTATAAGAGTACTACTCTAGCACACTGTAGCACTAATTTTTTTTAAAAAAAATTAAATGCTTATTTGACATCTCGGGTCAAGCGGGATATCTAGTTCTGGGGGTAAGAGACCATGAAAAAGTTTTTTGTTATTATGTTTTTTATTATAGGTAGTTTCTTGTTTGCTATCAATGATCAAGCAATGGCAGGTAAAATTATTATTACTGCTCAGTATGCGTGTACTCTTACGGGTGAATCTAAGTTTTTTACTAGTGATCATAATTTTAATCTTGTTTTCAGAGATAGAAAATTGGGCAATATACAAAAATTTAAGTCTGTCATATTTAGTGACAACAACACAGGCGGATATCTTTATGCATTAGAGAATCTGTATCCATATTCAGTTAGTGTTGACACGATTGGTCCCAGTAATGATATAAAATCCAGAACAATGAACATTAGTCATGGGTCTAAAGGAGATCAGGAACTTGACTTTCAGGTACAAACTGAAACAAAAGATACAGATGTTCTTTTTGATGAATTTCAGTGCATAAAAGAACAGCTCTAATAAATATTTATGGTAAATGCGGAGAAGTTTCGCAATATTTTTTTAAGCTACTTGAATAATAAGACTTCTAAAAAAGATTATTTTATTTTTTTACCTGATGAAAAACTTTTAGAAAGCACTGCTGAAACTCCAAATAACTTTTTAGAAACACTAAAAGAAAAGCTTAAAAAAACTCCGCCCTCTTATCTGTACAAGCTTGGACACAAATCTCAAACCAAATCTTTTGATGTTAATGATTTGCTAAAGACATTACAACATCGCCCAATAACATTTGTTATTTTCCCTGGTTTTATGAGTGAGTTTATTGAGACTAAAACCCTTCAGGAAGTATTTCACGAAAACCTGGAGTTTTGTAACGATTTTTACCAATCTGAATTTAAAAATAAAAATAACAACATACTTATCAAATACTTACTTTTCAAAACACCTCCAATGTCTTTTGCTACCATAGGAGACACTCGCGAAAATGCTATGGATTTTATCGAAAGACTTGAACGGTTTTTTTCTGTCAATGGCGTCCCGGAGAATATGGTTTTTTTGGGTTATTCACGAGGCACAATGATAGCATTAGATGTATTAGCATTATTAATGCAAAGAAAATCTCCATGGCTAAAAAATATCAAAGGCATGGTTTCACTAGGAGGAGTTGTCTTTGGCTCTGATTTAGTGGATGAGGTTTTCAGATCCCCTACAGATAGAGAAATTTTGCTTCTAAAAGAATTAGGAAATAAACTGAAAATACCAAAAAATTTAGAAACTCTAAGCGTCAGCAATACTCCACTTAAGAAAATTTAAAAACTTTATTAATAAATTAGCAATAAGTTTAGAGCAAATGACGACTAAGAAAAGGCTGCAGTGGTGGCAGACAAACGACGTGCCAACACAGGGTATTAGATATTACTCGGTTGTGTCTGTTTTTGCTGACCCATTAGATAGTAAAAGACTCTCAAAGAACTCCCCGTCTTATAACCAAAAGCTATTGGACTATAAGTTTTCTCTGAGAAATTATAGACATTTAAGAAAAATTTCTCAAGTAAAACTAAATGATAGTCAAATGACTTTCGAAAAAGCTATTTTCTTACCAGAACTGATTAAGCTATTAAATCCAAAGCAACCTCTATTATCGACTTGTTTATTGGGAGTTCTAGGGACGCATCATTGGGGTATGGCTATACCCATTGTTATGAAGATGAAAGATGGCTCTTTAGATCCATTCCCCAGAGAAATACTTTTAAAATCTATTGCAACATCTATAGCAATAGATTTACAATAGCGAAATGTTATTTAAACTCATAGCACAGTATACAAGTATTGCCCAATATACCAGCATTGGAGGACAAGCAGTTATCGAAGGTGTAATGATGCGTTCTCCAAATTTTGTTGCCATTGCTGTTCGAAAACCTGATAAAAAAATAGTTATTCGATATAAACCATATAAAAGTATTTCTCAAAAATTTCCTATTTTAAAAAAACCACTCTTAAGAGGAGTTGTTTTATTGCTCGAATCTTTGGTCCAGGGTATCGAAGCCTTGAGCTATTCAGCAAATATGGCTTCAGATTCAAAAGATGACACAGAACAACTTTCTTCCTGGGCAATTGCTGTCTCAATTATTAGTGCCATTGTTTTGGGAATGGGGCTTTTTGTTGCATTACCACATTTTTTGACAGCACTTTTTACAAATCATACTACGATTACTGTTCAAAACCCTATTTTTCATTTGGTGGATGGGGCATTAAAAATTTTTATTTTACTCATTTATGTTTACTTGATTTCTCAAATGAAAGATATACATCGAGTTTTTCAGTACCACGGAGCTGAACACAAATCTATTTATACATTCGAAAATGGCGAAGAACTTTTAGTTACTCATGCCCAAACAAAATCTAGACTTCATCCGCGATGTGGTACAAGTTTTTTACTTTTTTTAATTCTAATAAGCATTTTGGTTTTTAGTTTGATTTTTCCTCTTTTTGCGTTATCTACATTGTTTTCTAATTCAGTTTTAAATCATATTTTTATGGTATTTGTAAAAATAGTTTTAATGCTCCCTGTGGCTGGGTTAGCGTATGAATTTATTAAGTTTTGTGCTTTTCGAATGAAAAGTTTGTTGTTTAAAATTATGATTTGGCCAGGGTTGGTTTTACAGTATCTAACCACGCGTGAACCAAGTCCAGATCAATTGGAGGTGGCATTAGCCTCCTTAAAACAAGTTTTAGCTCTTGAAAAAGGGCTAAAATCCCCTAGTGAGAATGAATTTGAAATTTCTAACCTAAATGAGTTAGGAATAATACAAGCAAGGATTGCAGAATTTCCTGAAGCATAAATTATATGTTTAAAAATTTACAAGAAATCGAAAAGCGCTTTATAGAGATTGAACGCCGCTTGACAGAACCAGAGTTGGCCAAACAGCCACAGGAGTTAAAACGACTATCTCAGGAACGTGCCAGTTTAGAAGAAATAGTAAGTGTTTATAGAAAGTACAAAGAAATAAAAAAAGAAATAAGTTCTAATACCGAGCTTTTAGGGTCTTCAGATCATGAATTTGTTTCTTTAGCAAAAGAAGAGCTCAAGTTACAAGACATTCAACTTCAAGATGTTATTCAAAAGCTCCAAATATTGCTCCTACCAAAAGACCATAATGACGAAAAAAACTGCATGTTAGAAATCCGTGCAGGAGCGGGGGGTGAAGAGGCAGCTCTATTTGTAGCTGAGCTTTATCGCTTGTATCAAAAATTTGCTGAAAAGCAGAGATGGTCGGTCGAAGTTTTATCTTCAAATCCAACAGGTCTTGGCGGGTTAAAGGAAATTATTGCCATGATTAATGGAATGCGGGTCTATAGTCGCTTAAAGTGGGAAGGCGGGGTACACCGTGTGCAGAGAGTGCCAGAAACTGAAGCTCAAGGTCGCATTCATACTTCTACTGTAACGGTAGCAGTTTTGCCAGAAGCGGAAGAAGTAGATATCACAATTAACCCTACAGAGTTAAGAATTGATGTTTTCAGATCTGGCGGAGCAGGTGGACAGGGAGTAAATACGACTGACTCTGCTGTTCGGATTACTCATATTCCTTCTGGCATGGTTGTAGTTTGTCAAGATGAGAGGTCTCAGCATAAAAATAAGGACAAGGCCATGAAAATTTTGCGCTCAAGGCTTTTAGAATATGAAAGAGACAAAGCAGCAAAAGAGCACGCGGATGCTAGACGCAGTATGGTTGGTACAGGCGATCGCAGTGAACGTATTAGAACATACAATTTCCCACAAGGCAGGCTAACAGATCATAGGATTGGGCTTACGCTTTATCAGCTTCCAGAAGTTATGGAAGGAAAAATTGAGTCTCTTTTGGATGCACTCCAGTCGCATTATCAAACAGAAGCATTGAAAGCTCAAAGTATAAGATGAATCTAAAAATCAGGCAATCTAAGATACAAGTGTACAGGCAAAAATTTATTTTATCAGACATTTTACATACAGGTCT
>JACQAU010000147.1 GCA_016194835.1 Deltaproteobacteria bacterium | reverse complement strand
GCTGTTTTTGCTTTTCCAGTAGCCGCCCCACCTTCTTTTTCACTTTTTTCTTTCTTTATGGCTTCTGCATGGAGCCAATCCCTTAAAATTAAAGCCGCTTTGTGCGGATTTGTATCAACCAAAGTCACTATTTTTTCTTTAATCATATCGCCCTCTACTTTTTCTGGATCGACTTTATCTGGAAGCACTGGGATTACTTCTTCGATTTCTGGCAATGTTTGTGTTTTTTGGATTTTTTCTAACTCTTCGATAGTCTGCGGTAAGAAAGCGTCAACACTATGAGTTGTATTTTCAGTGACCCATTTTATAAATGGTCTAACAACCAGGAAAAAGAACAGCAATATAATGAGTCCTACTACGACATAAACAATCAAATTCTGAAAATACGTCTTTTTTTCTTGCTCTAAAATTATTTTTTGCGCTTCATCAAAATCTTCGTGTGTAAACTCCATGTTTTTGATTTCTAAAGTATCTCCGCGCTTTTTATCAATTCCGGCTGCCATGGTTACCAAATCTTCGAATTCCTTTAGTTTTTCAGGTGGCCATGGTTCTATTTTTGTTTCGACTTTCCCGTCTTTGTCTTTGGTTTTCACTGTTTTACCATCCACCAGAACCGCTATTGATAATTTCTTTGCAGTTCCTGATGGCTTTAAAGTTTTTCTAATGGTTTGCGGGATTTCAAAATTAGTAGTTTCATCATTCATCTTAGTTTCTGAACGGTTTAATGCTTGAGTAGTATTTTGCGCGGGCGGCTGTCCTGGAGTATTCGAAACCTGACCAGGTAATCCACCAGGGCCAGGTCGGTTGCCTTCCATAGTTTTTGTATTCTTCTGAATAGAACGTATTGCAGAACCATCTGGATCATAAATAGTTTGTGTTTCATTGACCTGTGAAAAATCAATTTCAGAATTAACACGAACCGCTACTCTACCTTCACCTACTATTTTAGAGAGCAAACCTTCGATTCTTTTCTCTAAATCTTCTTCATATTTTTGTCTAAAATCAAATTGTGTAGCAGTAACTGCTGTCAATGGATCATGAATATTTTTTGAAAGCATTTTGCCGTTTGAATCTACAATCACAACTTCTTGTTGATCCATGCCCTCAATTGCCCTAGAAACTAGATTGCTAATCCCATAAATTTGTTTTTCAGCTAGAGTAACTCCTGGCTCAAGATCTAAAACAACAGATGCACTTGGTTTTTTTTGGTCCTCTACAAATGCACTTTTTTGAGGGATAGCCAAATGCACTCTGGAGCGTCTAACACCCTTGATTGAACCAATTGTTCGCATTAACTCACCTTCTAAGGCCCTTTTTTGGTTCATTTTTTGGACGAAACTGGTTGTACCTAATGATTGTTTATCAAAAATTTCATAACCTACTACATTTACTTGTGGCAAGCCTAACGCTGCTAGCTCCAGTCTAAGCTCTAAAAGACTTTCAGGCGGAACCAAAATGTTCTTTCCTGTAGAATCAACTTTAAATGGAATATGTTTATCTCTTAAAATACGAATTACATTAGCCGCTTCCTCTGGAGCCACATTGGTAGCTAATGGTTGGTAAGTTTTCTCTCCTGCCCAATAAAATAAAGCGACAAGAGCGACTACAATGCCTGCTCCAGTTAACACCACAGCTAGTTTCTTTCCTATCGAAAGCCCTTTTGTAAATTCTAAAATTTGATTAAATACTTTTGTTAAAAATTCACCCACAGTTCACCTCACTTTTAAACCTGCATTCTCATTATTTCTCTATACGCATCAATCAGTTTATTTCTAACCTGCATCATTAGTTTCAGCGAAATATCAGCTCGTTCTACTGCAAGCATAGTCTCATGTATATTTTTGTTTCTACCGGCTACGAGTTCTTTTACAGACCTATCTGCTTGAATTTGATATTCGTTCACTTTCTCAAATGAATCTTTTAATAGCTCAGAAAAACTTTTAGATGATGTTTCAGATTTTAATTCTGGTGTAATATTTTTTGCAATATTTAATGTGCTATCAGGTATATTTACGTCTTGGTTAAAATTAATTTTAGGACTTAAATTTTCTATTTTTAATGAATCAAATTCCATGGTTATTTACCTATTTCTAATGCTTTTTGAGCCATTGCTTTGGCAGCATTCATCGCAGTTACATTAGCCTCATATGATCTCTGCGCACTGATCATATTTGCCATTTCCTCAACTGGATTAATATTAGGCATAGCTACGTATCCTTCTTCATTGGCCTGAGGATGCGAAGGATTGTAGACCATACGCGGTGGACGTTCATCTTTTACAATATCCTCGACCACGACACCTTGTATTTCTTCATCTAATTTATTTTGTAAAATTTCACCAAAGCTTTCTCGGTCCGTAGTGGCTGTAAAAACCGGATCTTTGCGCTTATAAGGACCTCCCTCAGCGGTTTGAGTTGTTTCTGCATTTGCTATATTACTTGAAACGGTATTCATTCTTTTTGTTTGCGCTTCGAGTCCGCTAGCACTTACCCGCATGGACGAAAAAAAATCCATTATCTATTACCTCCCCCCTCAGTAACCGAATACTTAAGCATGCCAAGTTTTCTTTTTAATAACTCTGCTGAAGCATCATAGAGAATTTGATTTTCTGCCATTTTTGCCATCTCTTGGGATCGATCAACCGTATTTCCATCTAAAGTCTCAAGACCATGGGGATCTTCATATATTTCAGGATAAACAGGATCTATGGAGCTAGATCTTAAATGTTCTGGATGTGTTTGTAGAGGTTGCATTCCCTGATCGGACTCAAGTGCTCTACGAAATGCAGTTTCGAACTCCAGAGCTTTTGCTTTGTATCCTGGTGTATCTGCATTTGCAATATTTGAAGAAATTACGTTTTGATTGAGGAGTCTTAAGTTTAAGGATGTATTTAACGCCCCAATCACTGGATCAAAGCCACTATCAGACATAGAGTCCTCTAATGCCAAGTCTACGATATTCAGCAAGTTTATTTCTTAAGGTCCTGATTGAAATTCCCAATGCCCGCGCCGTGTGTGTACGATTACCATTGTGATACTGTAAAGCCTCTAAAATCACATTTCTTTCGATGTCATTAAGAGTTTTCCCCGGGAGCCATGCAAGTAGTTCATCTGAAATTTTATTTTGGCTTCGATCAATTTGAATATCCTTTTCAGTGATCAACCCATCGTTTGAAGTCAAGATGGATCTTTCGATGACGTTTTCTAGTTCTCTGATATTGCCAGGCCACGAATGTGAATTAAGTAACTCAATTCCAGCATCG
>JACQAU010000111.1 GCA_016194835.1 Deltaproteobacteria bacterium | reverse complement strand
GGGGCGGCGGGTAATCTGAAGGATGGTCTCCTGGGCAAACTCAATGAACAACAACAAAAAGTGGTTGAGATGCTTTCGGCAAACTGTGTTCGTTTAGGTCGCCTCATCAATGACCTTCTAGATCTCTCCCGCCTGGAATCAGGCAAAGCAAAGGTGCACAAAGGGCAGCTTGATGTGCCTAAATTAATAAATGAAACACTCGCCACGTTTCAGGCACAGGCTCAGGAGAAATTAATTACAGTCTCTCCACAAGAAAAACTCCCCCCTGTCTATGCCGATTCTGACATGATTATACAAGTCTTGATGAACCTTATTAATAACTCACGGCGCTTTGCGAAGAGCAAGGTTGTAGTGAGCTCGGCGCTATGTGTGATGGACAATAAAGCTCAAAGCGTTAGTTTGTCTTCTAAATACGACGCGGTACTTGTCACAGTCGAAGACGATGGAGAGGGAATTACGCTAGAGGATCAGGCCAAGCTTTTTAATAAGTTTGAGCAGGTTAACCGTCCCCATGGTGGTGCGGGGTACAAGGGTACAGGACTGGGGTTATCCATCTGTCGTGAGATTATTCATTTACATGGAGGCAGTATTTCGGTGGATAGTAAATTAGGGAATGGTACCAGATTTTGCTTTGCCCTCCCACTCTATGATGAAACTATTTTTTTCCATGATAGCCTACGAAAGTCTTATGCTGAGGCACAGAAGGCGGAGGAGCCACTCTCTCTGGTTTACTGTGCCATACAAAACGGTGCTGAACTCAAAACGAAAATGGGATCAAACCTGAAAGCAATTTTAAATACTTGGGCTGAGACCTTACGGAAAGAGACTTTAAGAAAAAACGATAGCCTTTTTGTGCTAGAAGATGGAATGTCTATAGTTATTGTGGCACCAACTGCAAAAACTGTAGCAGCGGTTATTTCAGAGCGGGTTTTAGAAAAGACAAGGGCTTGGGATTTTGTGATGCATGCTGCAACTGCAAGTTATCCAGAAGACGCAACCAATGTACAAGAGCTCTTGTCTCATCTTGGAATAGGTCGTAATAAGTAAATTGCCAGAATAAATTGCCGAAGTAGATTGCCAAGTAAACCGGTGGAGTAAATCATGGAAGCTAAAAAACCAAAAATATTGGTGGTAGACGACGAGAGTGACTTGGTATACCTCATGGAACAAAGGCTCGTAAGCTACGGTTTTGAAGTCGAAACAGCCTGTGATGGAGAAGAGAGCTTGAAAAAAACGCAGACGTTTAGACCAGATGCTATATTTCTTGATGTCGTTATGCCCGGGATGAGCGGGTGGGAGACCTGTCGAAAATTGAGAGCTATGCCTGAAACAAAGAGTGTGCTCATTGTAATTCTTACTGCAACTCAGCCCAGCGAGGTGGAGAAGGAGATCAAAGCATCCGGTGCGGATTGCTCTCTGATAAAACCGGTAGATGATGACGAACTCATTGCGATGCTCTCGAAAATCACTCCTGCCAGGACAGAACAGAGTTGCTTATGATGAAGAAAAAGATCCTGATCGTAGACGATGAACCGGACATGTTGGCAATACTCCAAATACGCCTTGAGTCAGCGGGTTATGAAGTCTTTACAGCAGAAGATGGGGAGGCGGGGTTAGCGCAAGTGACAAAAGTAAAACCTGATCTGGTTATTTTAGATGTAATGATGCCAAAACTGAACGGCTATCAGGTTTGTCAAAATTTGAAGCAGGCTCAGGCCACCAAAGGGATTCCGGTCATTCTGTTAACCGCCAAGGCCGAGGAAAGTGATAAATTTTTGGGCAAAGCCTGTGGTGCAGATGCCTATATCACCAAGGAATATGAATCCGACAAGCTCTTAGAAAAAATGAGGGAGCTGATAATATGACCGATGCAGCACGGGCCGCCGTTATAGATGTTTCTGTTTTAAATGGTAAAAGAGTTCTTGTGATAGAGGACTCTCAGGATTATCTGTTACTGTTAGAAACTTATTTTGACGGTGTGCCTGTAGAATACCGTTTTGTCACCGACGGCAATGCAGCGATTAAGATGCTTAGTGAGGAGAGATGGGATGTAGTATTGCTCGACAATCAACTTCCGGGGGTAAGCGGTATTGAAATTTTACAATGGCTGCGCAGCAATGAAATCAAAATGGGACTTAGCAAAACCCCCGTGGTAGCAATCTCTGCTGATGTTCTAGAAGACAGTGCTTTTAAGGAATATAAAGAAGAATTGGCCGACTTTTTGATGAAACCATTTAAAAAGAAAGACTTACTAGATTGTTTGATTGCCGTAGTGAAAGGGCAGCGACTAAAAAAACTATTTGGCTATACCCAAACATGAATCCAACCGGATCCATCAGGAAATGGTAGAAGCCAGTAGAAACAAAGATGTACGAGTAAATTTGAGACTAAACCCCGAGGATGTGTCGAAGATTCGAGATAAAGCCGCACATGAGGGCATCCCTTATCAGACACTAATTGCGAGTATCCTGCATAAGTATGCTACCGATCAATTCCTTGATGAAAAGACGGTGCACAGGAGACGACGTTAATTTTAGACCATAAAATCAAAGCAGGCTAGTTAGGTCATCTTTAGCAATAATTTTGTTCCCATTGCTTGCGAAGTTCAGGATTATTTTTCCAGACTTCAATCATGAGCTCACGGTAGCTTTCTAGCCATTCTATAATTTGCTCAGGAGTAAGTGAGACTTGGCTAGTGCTAGAAACTTCGCGCCAATCTGTAGGAGAGTGTGAAGTCATTTCTTTTTCTCCAGTTGTTGAATATCGAAAATATCTTTGTCACGACCTGCTAAGCGTTTCATCTCGATAAGATCGCTTTTTCCAAGAACATCAATCACTGATCCAAAGGCTTTGAGAGCTAATCTTCTTTGATAAAGTTCAGCAAAAGGCTTGGGCTCTTGGACAAAAACGTCTACAGTTTCATAAGAACTCTTAGAATGGACAAAGCTAAAAACCATTAAGCCTTTATCGGCAATCCAACTTGCCCGTTTATCTGGTTCAGCTAATTCTTCAGCTTTTACAGGTATCCTGGGCACATACCCTAATTCGTTCATCAAACGGACAAACTCAAGCACATTGGATCGCTCAAGGTGGATAATCAAATCCAAATCAACAGTAGCCCTCTGAATTTGATGAAAATTTACAGCAAAACCGCCTGCTACCAAGTACTCGATGTGTCTTTGCTGCAGTTGCGTGAAAAGCGTTTGATAAGGAATCATGATTTTGAAAGCTTAACTAATTATTATGGTTAGCTCAATATTATTATTTTTGTATCCTTCATTATGGTTTTTATTGCCGTGACGATAGTTATTTATGAGATTTGTGGGCGCTATAGCGAAATGCAAGAAAACGAAGAGACATTCTCGCAAGAAGTCCTTGAACATACTAAGAGCTTGGCATATAACGTTCAACCATATCAAAACTATAGCCGGATACCATCAAGACCATAGAGGTGTGTTTTTATTGATCTTCGCTTATTCCCACTTTATTACTGTTCCTGAGAGTTCTATTTTTCTTCCGTCTTTTAAGTACAGATACAACGACCAAAGCGACCTTGATTTTTTATTGGTGAATCATATCTGCGCAGGTCAATGTAAGAGTTTTCTGGAGCCAAAGCATCCATAAGAAAAACAACTTCGCCTTGATTAGTGTTTGGTGGGCTCATCAGTTCACTCTGATCATGTGTAATTGGTATTGAATTTTTAAAGGCATCTTGTGAGTTAATAAATGATTTTTCAATATCAGGATCTGTCTTGCCTTCAATCGGGACTGCTTTAGAATTTAAAGTATTAAGTACTTCTTTTGGCTCCAAGAACTGCTCGTCTTCAGTAGTAAGTGATACTTTAAGGTTTTCATTAATTGCGTTTGGTTTGCCACAAGCGAACGCTGAAAATACTATTAAAACAGTTAAAATTGAGATCCATATTCGTTTATTTTTTTCTTTATTTTTTTTCATGACACACCTCCTGTTATCTTAATTGCTGTATTACCAAGGCAGCAATTTCGTATGTATTAACGTAGCAAGATAGGTGCCAATGTTAATTAAATAGTAATAGTGTAAGTAGTTGAATTCTTTGGTGCTCTGATGGCACTGAAAATCTTACACGGTGTCAATATGGGGACAAGATATAGACTTAATTATCTACATTCCTAATGTTATTAACCATGGTGTTCTTTTTTGTCAGGGGAGGACTTGCTTTTCTTTATTTTGTCTAAAATTTCTTTTTGTAGCAAAAACCATTTCTTTTGATCACTGTCAGAGATTTTTTCAGAAGACATATGATCAAATTCTTCATCAAGTTCATCATCATTTTTTAATTTTTTCCATTCAATTCCGAAAGTGTCCATAACTAATATTTTTAGCATTCTATGGATATTTAGCACAGCGTCATCAGACCACCCTAGCAATCGATCTTCACCTTCACCTAGATTTATATTCAAAAGTCCGACAGCGCTTGTACGAACTTCTTGTTTATAAGAAAAGTTTTTTAAAGGTTTCACTGCTGTTAAAGCTTTACTTGAATCAACAAGAGATGCTTTTATTGTTACTTTCTCTGTCGTTTTGCCTAAAGAATTTGGAGACGAACTTGGAGCAGGAGCAGGTACCATCTCAGTAGTGTCGGCTACAGGAGCTTCGGCTTTAGGAACAGGCACCCACATAGTCCCACCCCACCAAGACGCATGTAAAGGTTGCCAATCAAACTCTATCTCTGGTGTTGCTATGTTGTTTTTTGCATTACTGTTGTCATTCTTAAAAAAAGTTTCAGGCAGCTCAAATTTTTCTTCTGGTGATAAAACTAACGCCTTAGCGATCTCTGAATAACGAGATGCAACTTTTTTAAGAAGTTTTGGAGACTCAAATCGATTCCATCTTAATTCGTTCAATACTTTTTCTAATAATTTTTCTTCAATTTTAGAAAAATATATTTTACCGTTTTCTTTGATCCAACTAATTTCATCTTGTGTTAAATGATACGTTTTTCCGTCTTCGCCTACACCGTTAATCACATAATCATGCTCCAGATACTTGTCTAGAGCTTTTGTGGATGCTTCAACAATAGTTACAGTAGAGCGGTCTTGAGCGGGTAAAAGTGAGAATAAAAATTTATCTAAACCATCAGCTATTTTTTTGCCATTACTATTAATTTCGTCCATTTCTTCTATTTTTTGCTCAACCCATGCGTACCTTTTTTTTACGATTTCTTTTGGATTTAGGTTTAGTAAACTCAAGTTATGTCGTTCAAAAGGAAGAGATTTTAAAGATTCTTTGAACCACTTTAATTTGGTTTGTTGCAATTCCATTATATCTTCTACAAATTCTATTGGATCTGGACTAATTTCATGAAATTTTTCTACATCCCTCGAATCTCTAGGTGTTTTTGCATGAATATAAAATTCTGCTAGTTCAATAGGAAGACGTTCCAGTTTCATCGAAGTTTTCCAGGCCAAATATTCGATAGGATTATTACCTTTGTCGAACCGGTCGCAATCTGTATAAATAGGGCCATCCCAGCCAAAATCACTATCTGTGCAAAACAATGGTTCACCTGCTTCACCACTTGGTCTGCGATCCAAATAGCCCCAATCAAACGCCATGCGATCGTATTCTAAGCCAGAACGAGTTAACATCAGTTGTGCTCCTGTTAATGCATCTACATCGTGAGTTAAGTAATCCATAACCGAAGAAGTAAAGACTGTATTGTCTGGATGAGGCACTATGCCATGTAGCATGTACTCGCTGAAAGCGTCTTCTTGAACTTTGATTGTTTTTTTAGCTCCCAAGGAACCAGCAAAATTATGTCTTAGCCCTAAAACGTGACCCACTTCGTGGGCAACTACTGATCTTACCATGTCTTGTGAAAATCTTAATACGGAATCATCCGAAGCATCTGAGTTTAACAAGGCTTCAATGCCTTTTGCCATTTTTGCATTGACATCGTACTTGCATAAATTACCAGATTGTAATTGTGCAGGAAGATTTATGTTGTCTGCTAAATCAAAGAAAGGGGCAAGTTTTTCATTGAGTTTAAAATATGGCTCTAACGCCTTCTGCAGTCTTTCATTTGATAGTAGACTTTCTAGAAGCTGATCCGATAATGGATTTGCTTTTTTATTCTTTTTAGCCTGGTCAAGCCATGATTTTAGAGTTACACGTGAAGCTTGTTGTCGAGATTGGTTTTTAAGGCGGCGCAAAATTTTTGCTGCCCTTTCTTTAGTGAGCAGGGCAAACACACTAGTGATAAACACTTGACCATGCAATGTTTCACCAGTTCGGGGGTCGCTTAAGGCGTCCGCATATGCCATCCCGGCATTATCCCACTCTACCCATTGCACAATGTTATAATCGGCGCTTGGAGCATTAACTCCATCTGGAGCAACTTCTGCTTTTAAAATTTCTTTTCCTGCTACTTTGTTCCAATACAAAATGCCGTCTTTCATTGCCTGTACATAATCTTTAGGAGTGTTTGCGCTTACATGAAAAGTTACTGGTTTAGAGAAATCCCACCTTGAAATATTAGCAACTTCTCGTCCTGCGTTTTCGACAGTGGTGCCAACTTCAAAGAAGCCAACTTTTTTGAAGTCAAAATTTTCTTTTGGTTTTATATTTTGATTTTCAACATAAGGAGATAAAAAATAGCGAATTTCTAGTGTAGGAGTAGCTATAAACATATTTACTTGGGCAACTTGGTGAATGACTAATGTATTTCCTGTAATACTAATAGAATCAAGGCGCTGTTTTTTCAGGTCTAAACCAAATGCATTTTTTGTAGCGTCATACTGTTTCCCACCGTCATCTGTGGCTTGCCAATTTTCTGCAAGGTAGAGCTTGTCCATTCCTGAATTGAAATCAATCATTACATAATCTGCTGTTTCTTCTAAAACAGGAAAAACGGCCAAAGTTTCGGGGATATCTCCTAAGCTTTTTGTGACTTTTTGCCCATTGGTGGATTTCAACATAAAAACTTTTTTAGCCAAGGAATCCAGCTTAAAAGTGACTATCTTACCCTGTGTGCCATGGCTAGTTGGAGCAGGGCTAACATCACTAAAAGAAGCAAAGAGCAAAAATTCGTGTTCAAAGCCCTGTGGTTTTTTTATTAAAACATTAGCTTTATCTTTCAGGCCAAGTGTATCGTCAGTGGATCTAAAACCCAAGCTTTGATCAACTGGAACCGATGTTGGTATATTGGCTGTTTCTGTTGTAGGCTTTGATTTCCCACACGAAATAGCGACACACAAGATAATAACACACAATGCTGAAATATTTTTAGTTCTTCCCATAAAACATCAGTCCCTCATAATTAGTTATTTTTTTACATATAGACACACACACAGAGTGCTTATTATCCTCTGTGTTGCGAAGTGTCAATACTAGTGAGATATTTTATTTTTTGTTGACCAAATAGATATTTTACTAATGTGTTTTAAATTAAGGCCTTAATTTAAGGATGGAGAAAGCTTAAACTCCAAGTTAATGCTTTATGTGCTTTTTCGCTTAAGTAAGGTTCATCTAGTTTATTTAAAATCTTAAAATGTGGATTAGCCTCTTTTGATAAAATTATAGCTATTAAGTGCGAAGCTCTTAGTCTCACAACGAAGCTGCCGTGTTCCAGGAAAGGTAATAAATCTTCAAATCTATATATTGATCCGTTATTTACTAACTGATCTAGCGCACTTGCTGCTTCTAATGGATTTTTAGATTTGAGCTTCTCAAACAACATGTTTTCTGTTTGTGGTGGATCTTCTTTAAGTTCTTTCAGCTTATCGAGTGCTGGTGAATTGATATTTGTTAATTTTGCACTAGCAGCACTTACTCGCAAATTCTGCTCAAAATAATCTGCAATAGCAATAAAAGCTTCTGGAAGACTGTCTGTGCCGGGTGAGTTAAACCATACGTCTCCACTGCCAAAGTTACAGGCAGTTTTAAAACTGTAACCTGTAATGCTAAATTCGTATCCATAAATACTAGGCATAATGAAGGCAATAGATTTTAAATTGCCACGCTTTTCTTCAATAAGACCTGTAACATTGTTTGTGTCTAAGCTAATAAAATTAGAATTTTGATCAGAACTAACACTGGTTGGCCAAATTGAAAAAATTTTTGTTGAGGCAATGGCTAACGGATGATTTGACTGAGATTTTATTTTCCCATAGAAAGTAGTACTATGGTTGCTAACAAATGTAATTTTTAATATGTTTTTCACCAAACTTATATCTGAGCTATGTCCCCAAGTAGTTGTTCCGTTGTCTATGGACTCAATTGTCCCACAGTGGTCACAGCCAGTATTGTTGTAATGATAATCAGTAAAAACAGCCACACCACCACCTGCCGAGTAGAATTGTTTTAATGCTTCCTGGCTTTTTGGATCCATGGATTTTGTTTCTCCGCCGTCTCTACACGGAAGCCACATCCAAACTTGTTTATACGCCGACCACAGTGTGCATCCATCAAAGTTAGCTACGTTTTGGTCTAATCGGTTAGAGACGCTAACTGAATATCCTTCTTTTTCTAGTGCTGCTTTTACTCCTCTATAATACGGACTACCCCCTTTCCCATCTGCTGGAGCATAAAATAATATTTTCTTTGTCGAGCTATCCTGAAATGTTGGACGTCCTTGGCATGGGCCAGCCAGTGGAGAGTTTGGATCTGTATTTGTGTGTTCAGATGTATTGTTCTTAATTGTAATAATTGAATACTTTTGCTCACAAGAGCTGCTTAATGCTATAAGTAAAATAAGAAGAAAATATCTGTGTTTTTTAAGACATTTTTTTATAAGCCCCTTTGATTTTATAGCTTTTGACAAGTTAGTTTCTCCCCCCGTTAATAATACACGACTATAATTATAGTGTATTATTGTTGATATTATGGGTCAATAGATACTTTATATATTAGATACTTTATATATTTTTTAAATTAAATAACAACAGTTGATTTATTATGTATATTTGTGTATGAAACACTACTAAATGGAAGTGAAATATATATTTGCTAGTCTGTTGATTTTGTGTGCTAATTCTGCGCATTCATCTGATCCAGCTAGAATTAAATGGAAAATACAATTTGCGGGTTCACAAGCAGAAGGCCAGAGTCTATCTTTAGGGCATTGTGAGTTGCTTTTACAGAGTCAAGAACTAGAACCCATGCTTGTATACTCTACAATAAGTACTACAAAAGTACCTGGTAGTCGTGTTTCTAAGATTGAATCTGATGTTCGTTGTAATTTACCAGGATGTGCTGCAAAGTGGCTGGAGCATTTTGGTGATGCAAGCATAAGGGGTTTATTGCAGGTCAGTGGCGATCAGCTCCTGGTTTTGTCAGAGCAAATCGGTTCCCATTATTTTATTTCATTCCTAGATCTTAGCACTGGCAGTATAACGAGGCGGATTGCAGTACCCGGTGAGAATCTTAAGCCTATGTGCCAATTGTTTACAGATGAAATCGGAGTTGCCCATCTTTTAGTTACCCCTTATGGGCATGAATCTGTAGTTTATACTATTGATGTTTTATCTGGTGTTTTAAAAGACCCAATACGATTAAAAATAGAGAATGACAGATATTTTTTGTCCCAGAAACCTGCAATGTCTAAAAGTAAAATTTTATTTGTTGTTGCTGGATCTAAACCTGATATAACAGGATTAAAAAGTAATCTACTTTACGCTTTTGATCAAAATAAAAAACCTATTTGGCATATTGGAGATAGAGATGAACTTTCTACAATATTAAGTGTTTTTGTAAAAGACGAAGTATTTGTTAATTCATTGGTTGAATCATATCCAAATGGCTTGAGACATGAAAAAGTTTTTATTATTGATCAAAATACTGGAAATATTGTTTATGAGAGAGACGGCAGACTTCTAGAAATAGGTGATAACTTATTTTATGTTTTTGATGTAATAAACAATGATTTTCTTGCAATTGATATTCATACAAAAGAAATAAAATGGAAAAAACATCTTTTCCCTTCAAAATATCAGAAAAAAGAGCGTTTTATATACGAAATGGTTGCTAAAGAGATACATAATGCGCTGTATCTTGGGGCTGCAAACTTTAGTAAAGTAGGTGATTATCATCCACAAACTGGTATTTTTGCCTTAAATATAGAAAATGGAAATGAACTGTGGTTTTTAAATACTGCTACAAACCCGCGTCCGTTTAGAGTACAAAACATTTTGGGATTAGATGAAAATTCTATTGTTGTGCAAGTGCGTGGACTCGGAGGTACTCAGTCTATTTATTCTATTGGGCCTTAAACCGAGAAAATTCTCGAATTATGGCACTATAGTGTTTAGTCTAAATAATTTTTCAAATTCTTTTTGCCAATAGTCACTTTGCCCAGCTTTTACTACCTCTAGGTAATCTTCCATCTTGTCTTTCTTGTTTTGTAGATAAACAGTTACACTTGTAGCTGGATCTGTATAAAGTAAAGAGTCAAAAGCCTTGGTTGTATCAGGACCGTCGTTCCAGTAATCATACATGTCCCAAAATGTTGCAGCTATTCTCATTTCGTTTGTTGGTCCTTTGCAAACTGCATCAGGAAGTGCTTCTAAATTCATATTATAATATGGCGCTGTAGGATTGGTTTCGTTTCGGTCAAATTGAACCCAGTAAGTTAGAAAATTAGCAAATCCTTCTGAAAGGGCAAGACCTTTAGTATAACAATTCCAAATATTGTGTGAGCCACTGGAGTCGGGAGGCATTTTTCCTCCCCAATAAAAACTATTAATACTGTGGCCTAATTCGTGTTGCGTGGTCGAATAATCAGCAGCATGAGCCGGAATGACATATACGCTGCCATCATCAAAATAACTACAGGACCATGCATAAGGACCTGCTCCGTCATCATATTTGCATTTTCCAGAGGCTAATGAATTTGGATATGTAATTGGTATTACGCTATCTCTAAGTGCATTAATGCCATTATTGAAAAACTTTACCCAAACCAGTGTGGCTCCCACATAAATGCGATCAACTCCTGGCATATCGCCATTACTGGTTAAGTCTGCCACTCTAGAGCCGATATTTGTGAATACGCCTTTTAGATTCCAAGCGTCGCCCCATGTGTACGGGTTGCCGGCTTGATCTTGAATTGAAATAAAGCGATTTTTTGTTTGGTATTCGACCCAAATTGGCAATGTATTATCAACTTGTGATGAATCCACCTGTATATCCCAATTGCCATCTCCGCTGATATAATTCCAACCTAAAAATCTCCAAATTCCAGCTTGCATTTGCCAGGCTTTTACAACCCATCCCCAGGCTGCTTTGTAAGTAGCAGCATCCATTTTTAAGGATAGATTTCCTTTAATTGTAAGCATTGCGTCAATATATGGAGCTGGGTTTTCTGTCGGGTTGTCTTCTATATTGTCATGATTGTTGACATCAAATGGATCTCCGTTTGGGTCTCCATTTGGGTCTCTGGGAGTAAAGGCATTTCCTTTTTGTGGAAGGCTCATATTTGGCAGTTGTTTAGGCGCCATTTGCGCATAATCAAATGGTGATCTAAACTGAAAAGTTTGGATTTGCGTGTTATTATTAAGGGGAGCGGAGCTAAAAAATAAACTTCCAATTGGTTGTTGATCAATTAGACCTCCACCTAAATCTATTTTACTTAGCTGAGATTTTCCTTGTAATTTTTGTCGCTTCATTAGAAAAGCCTCTTCAAAACTGAGTTTCTTAACAATTTGTTGCGAGACTTCTACAGGTTGTAGGATGCTTATGGCTTGTACGCTTAACTGTGAGTGTCCGAAAACTGCTTGAGATGTGATGTGCAATACTTGCCTGCCAAGCCGCATTGCTGTTTCCAGTGGAACTGTTGTTACTACATTTGGTGCTAATTGAACTGTTTTAGGCCGAATTTCCATGGTCGAAAGAGCACCTGCTTTTAGTGTAAGTAGTAGAGGAACTTGTTCTTTATTTTGGAGCCTGACGTATACAGTATTGCTTCTGAAATATATTTCTGAAAATATTTTTGGCGGAGTAGGTATTGTTGCAAAAGAATTTAAGGTTAATAATAATACAAACAACGGAATGGTTAATAATTTGATCATGAATAGTTTCCCCTAAATGGAGCGGGACACGGGTCTCGGCTACTACACTCAAGAGTCGCTACATTAGACTTATTTGGCTCCTTCGCTGCGTAGCCTCACCTCGTCAGCCTTTGGCTCGCTTCCCGCTCGCCAAGGGCGCTGTAGCACCCACGGCTTTCTCGCTTCGAGACCCTTTTCTCTTCCACTCTATTTGTTGAACAGCCACAAAATCCAGGGTCTATATTTTATTTACAAGGCTTTAAGCGGGACACGGGTCTCGAACCCGCGACCTCCACCTTGGCAAGGTGGCGCTCTAAGCCAACTGAGCTAGTCCCGCAAGCCAGTTTCATTGCTGTTTAAACATTGATTATGCTTTTGGTCAATACTAAGTTTTATTTTTAAAAAATACTAAAAATGAATATTATAGGGTATTAATAATTTATTATGCCAATAAAAATTTATACGAAACAAGGTGACGCTGGTGAAACAAGTTTATATGGTGGTGAGCGCGTAGCAAAAGACCACCTGCGTATAAAAGTATATGGCACATTAGATGAACTAAATGCCACTTTAGGCATTGTTTTGGCACAAAATAATGTACAGGACGAACTTAAAACTAAAGTGTTTCGCATACAAAATGAACTTTTTGAGCTGGGTTCAGAGTTGGCCACTCCAACGGGTAAAAAGATTGGTTTTTTAGTTTTAGGTGAAGAAAATGTTCTGTGTTTAGAAAAAGAAATTGACGGAATGGAAAAAGTTCTTATACCACTTAAAAATTTTATTTTACCCGGTGGCTCTCCGATATCATCTTTTTTGCATTTAGCTAGGGCTATTAGCCGAAGAGCTGAGCGAGAACTGATTGCTTTACATAAAATAGAACCTGTAAGGTCTATAGTTTTGCAATATGTAAATCGATTAAGTGATCACTTATTTGTTCTAGCTCGTTTTGCTAATCACCTAGCTAAGATACATGACGTAGCTTGGAAAAAATAAAGATCAGCAACACGCTAGGCCATTGTTTAATAAAATAACTCTTGCCATCCACCCGGGGGGATGATATTTCGGAAATAACAATTAAGCTCTCTAATACGGTTTCCTTGGGGCGGTGTCTCTTGCTAAAATCCTCCCCGAGGAAACTGTTTTTGATGTTAACCCAATGGCTATAAACTATTTCTTCATAAAAGTTGTTCTAATATAAAGAATAATAGCCCATCGCTCTTCTTCAGGCAGATGACCGAATGCCACCATTGCCGTATTCACTAATCCATTGCTCACGGTTTTAAACATGCTTTCCGGTGTGTCACCGTTTTTGAGCTTGTCTTTTCCAAAATTTCTAGGTTTTGGATTCATGTATTGCCCAGCGGGACCATTGCCATCTCCTGTCGCTCCATGGCACGTTAGGCAATTTACTTCAAAAGAAGCTTTGCCCTTTGCTAGTAGCTCTGGAGTTACTTTTGGTGGCGGTCCTGCAAAAGCAAGAGTGTGAGCAAGGACTAAAACACTAATAAATAATATATGCATAAGTACACACTCCCCTTTTTTGTTTAGAGAGATTTTATAAATTATTTTTTCACTATTGACAATATAAATTTCAAATAGGCCAAACACTACAAAAAGTAGAGCTATTTATGTTCTTGTGTTACAAAGACTTCATGCCATTTCAGCTTCAGAGTGATCCAATGAATGTTTTCTTTAGATGCGTCGAAGACTCAAGTGAAACCATCATGATTACTGATAAAAGTGGAACTTTAATTTACGTCAATCCTGCTTGGACAAAAACTTATGGTTACACTCGTGCCGAGGTATTAGGACAAGCTCCAAGAGTCTTACATTCGGAACATCACAATTTAGAGTTTTATACTAAAATGTGGTCTGATATTTTAAATATCAAAAAAGGTTATTGGAAAGGCGAAGTCATAAATCGCGCCAAGGACGGAACACTTATTCCAGTCTTGCTCACAATTACAACATTCAAATCACTAACTGGTGAGATTTTAGGATTCATGGGCATTGCTCTGGATATACATGAACAAAAACAATTAGAGGATAAAGTAGCCCATCAGGATCGTTTAGCTTCGATTGGACTATTGTCTAGTGGTCTGGCTCATGAAATTGGAACCCCATTAGGTGTTATTAGGGGACGTGCAGAAATTTTACAGACACAAACAAAAGACACTCATATTAAAAACGGGCTTGATGTTATTATTTCACAAATAGATCGCATTTCTAAGCTTATTGGATCGCTTTTGCGGGTCAGTCGTAGTTCAACAGATGTAAAAATGACCAGGGTTAATGTGCTCAATGTTGTTAACGACGTATTAGTTTTGTTAAATTTAACTATGAATTCTATTCACGCCATTCAAAAATCAATTAAAGATTGCATAACACACAAACCACATGTTTTTTCAATTACTTCGGGAGGGCATATGGAACATGTTTGTATATGTGTTTCAGATACTGGTTGTGGTATTTCAAAAGAAAATATGAAAAAACTATTTCAACCATTTTTTACTACCAAGAAAAGTGGCGAAGGAACTGGATTGGGACTGCCAATCGTTGCTAAACTTATGGACGAGATGCAAGGTGAAATCTCGGTTGAAAGCATCGAAAATAAGGGCACAGTTTTTAAAATTATTTTAAAAAAATATATCTAAACCATGGATAGTAGTTCTTGTGTAGGTGTGTCTTCGTGTTCTTCTTCTGTAAAATTTTTATCTTTCTTGACGAAGCCATATTCTCTTTCTTTTCTGTATAGAG
>JACQAU010000079.1 GCA_016194835.1 Deltaproteobacteria bacterium | reverse complement strand
CCCGCCGCCCCCTTAATGATTGCAAGCGGGGTACGGAGTTCGTGGGAGACAGTATTCAAAAACTGATCTTTCAAATTATCAACGCGACGTCTGTCTGTGATATCGTGAAAAATTAGAGCAGTTCCAGAAACCCCCCGTTGGTTGTTTTTTACTGGCACAATGTTAACCTCATATACACGTTGTTTGAAACAAAAAAGATCAATTCTGATTGATTCTGCTTTTTGAAATATGCCTTGAATTATTTGCGTCAATTTTACTCTCTTGTAACCGATCTCTTCATCTTGGTTGTTTTCTAATACATCAATGATTGTCTGCACCGAGTGATGTTCGAAACCACTTTCGATCATTGTTTTAAAGCATGGATTCGTCACAACGATATGCCCATTTTCTTCGAAAAGCAGAACCCCGTCAGTCATGTTGGAAAGCAAGTCCTGCAAGCGGCTCTGCTCTGATGAAACCAGTACACGCATTCGTTCTATCGTTTGTGCAGCATTTTGAACCAACATATGAACCACATGCATTCTTTCTGGAGAGATACAATTTGGATTTTGTGATGATATATTGATAAGACCAGACAGCGCACCTGGAACAACGAGAGGAATATTGGTTTGAAATTGTGGACACGCCCGAACATCCGGGTTCTTACTTCCTCTCGAAAACTCGAAAGGAAGCTTATCACCAACACTCCCTGGCATAAAGTATCGGAGCATTTCACTGTTTTTTTCGATATTAGGCTTGGTTTTCAATGTGAGGCAGATACTGTTGTAGATAGACTCGATATACTCATCACCGATCTGTTCGTCAGTATCGATCACAATGACAGGAGAGCTTTCTTGGTACAGAGGGACCAGAACATAGGAAATTGTAATTTCAAAACTGAGTTTACGAATCGCATCACTAATAGAACTCATGATCGCCCGAACATCAAAACTGAATCCCAGAGTTTGAGTCAGACCCTGTAAAATCTCAAAGTCCTGATATTTGTTCCGCAGCTCCTCCCGCGCTATATTGACATCTTCCATAATGTTAAATATGGCTTGACACTGCAAGCCTGACTTCTCTTTTTCCGCCATTAGATCCTCAAGGATGTTGTTCGCGGCCTTAGTGCGGTCTTCAGGAGTGAATTCTTGAGTCATAACTTACCTGTTTCCTTCTTTAAGACGGCTATTTCTCGTTTTAACTCGGCCATGCGCAGTTCTCGACCAATGGCAATTTTATTGAATTGCTCCAGCTCCATCATTCGATCCGCAAGCTCCCTGGTACGAATGTTTATCCTATCTTCTAAGCTCTCGTTTATGTGTTTTAGTTCATGCGTAACAGCTTCTACCTTTTTGACAAGAGAGGCGCGTTCTTGCTCCAATTCAAGAGTACGGGTCTTAACCTTTTCTTCAAGAGAGGTCTTGGCCTCTTCGAGTTCAATTGATGAACGAGTCACTAACTGGATAAAAAAATGGCTGAATATGACGATGGCAATAAGACCCATCAGTGTGAAAATCATCATCCATCTCAACAGTCTGCGTTGTGTCTCCCGAAATGTGTTCTCTAGTTTCAATGCTTCATCGGTCTTCTGGAGATGCCATTGATTTGTAGCCGCAACAGTTTTGTCTGCGATGGCATCCAACTCCTTCATAATCTGTCCTGACTTGACGGAACGAGTTAATTCAAGAGTCAATCGCAGAGCCTGCTCCCTGACGTGTGCAGACTCTTGCGTTTTTAAAAAAAACTCTTCTTGCTTGATAAGCTGGCTGCGCAGTGTCAGCATCGATGCCACAAAGACAATGGCCAGAGCGCTGATTGCACCACAGAGCTTGTTTTTCATTTTAAGATTAATAAACCATTGTGCAATTTTATTTGTGTTCAATTATCACCCCATTTTTACGACCTCTTTTAATTAGCCTCTTTTAGCCATTTGAGAGCTTCTTCCTCTGTGGCAAAATGTTTGTTTTTTTAACATTCCCGAGGCCCTAAACATTATGAAATTAACTATGACACGCATAATCAGGTTCAGATCAATAAAAGAACAGTAGAGTCACTAGGAAGCCCCCCACAAAGCATGAAGTCAAGCTGCGGAATACCCGTTGGACGTAGAGTGCCCGTATCGCCTGTTAATAGCATAAGAAAACTCCTCTCAAATATTTGATACTATTTTAGTGTAAAGAGACCGCTTAGATAATTCTATTAAAAAATGAAACTTTAAATGCACCTAAATCTGTGACGTAATGCGGTGCGCAGTTGCAAACCCCGTAATTGTCTTTGGATACTCAAAGTTCATGACTAAGCCGCTACCTTGAATTCAATTTGGTATGGACTTTTTGGGAGAAAAATTGCTATCCCACAGTATTCAAATTTAAGCTGCGGAATTTTGGTTTTCTTAGAATCGTTCACATCCTTGAGTCTGATGAACCCAATTGTCTCAAGACCAGTACAATCCCTAAGAACCGCAGCAAAATCTCGATCTACAAATTGAGCTAGCTCGTAAATAGAGGAAGGTTTTCTTGTAGCAATAGATGTCAAAAGTTCAATTTTTTGGATTGTCATAAAATTACGAAAGGACGCCACTGAATCAAATATGATGTGCTCTTTGGGTTGAATGGAAGTGGAGCGAGTTGTTAGAGCCTTAGTAACTTCATTTTTAAAATCCTCAAACGATTGAAAATGGATTTGTAAAAATTTAAGTTTCTTCATTTTTTAGTATCCTTCCAACTTCTTCTAAGAAGACATTCAACGCTTCTTTATGGTTTTTGATGGCTAAGATCTCACGATGAGCAGGATTCTGTGGCAATATAAAATCAGAGTGGCTTTCATTCGTATATAGATTAGCATAACATATGTGTTTATCAATCATATATTATACAGGGTCATATTATAAATCATTTCCGGGTTACAGAGGGTGACACATTACCCAAGACAACTAGCCGTTCGAGTTTTAACTCGTGTGTTCAATGACAGGGTTTTTTTAGAGGCTGCTTTAGAGGGTGTGAGCCGAGACATCAGGCCTTGGCTACAAGAAGTTTGCTCCGGGACACTCAGGTGGTATGGTCGATTGGAGCTTGTGCTTGATTCTGTCTCTCTTAAGGAAAAACCTACCGGGTGGCTGAGAAAAATTTTAAATGCTTTCCCGGTTGACTCAGATTGAATGCTGGATTAACCCAGGCTCAGGTAGCCAGTGAAAACAAGTGACTTGGGAGCGCTTTCTTTTTAGTCACATTTTCAAATGAGTCAACAGGACAGGAAGTTCAATTGCAGTAGTTAGTAGGATGATGCTTTGGCAATTATCCTACTAAACAGCCACGTATGAACTCCCGAATCTGTTTCTAAAATGATTTCTTGCATGTCTATATTATCGAAAAGGACATCGTAAAGAGAATATTCAATACTACGTCTATCAATTCCGAGACCAGATGTAGCGTTGGCTTGGGGATCTAGATCTACTATCAAAACTTTCTTGCCCATCTTTTGAAGGCAACCAGCGACATTTATACAAGCAGTAGTCTTGCCTGTGCCACCCTTATGATGAACAAACGCAATTGATTGGGCTAGATTACTCATCTTGGTTACCCCACTTATGAATCAAAAAAATATAAATTAATTGTACTACATATTTATTGTACGAATAATTAAATTTTAAACAATAAATAAAAATAAAAAATAATGGTCACTGACAGGGTTTTTTATAAGTTTTAACGCGCAGTTCAATGAGACACTAATCCGGTGAGTGGGTCAGAACTCCAACACCTGTTGATTTAGGATTTGCGGCCTAGCGCGTCTGAGAGATTTCCAAAGTCCTTCCATCAGGAAGTCACAAGCTGTTGTTTTCCTGAAGACCCATCAATACTTTGTCTAATAGGTCCACAATTGATGTCTGATGTGTAATGGGAATAAGCATTTAAAAATAATTTTATTAATTTAACAATACAATGCGTTATATCGTGAAAAAATATTATTGTTGATTTAATCAACTTAATGAGAGATGCTGGTTCTTGTGAGTACGATCAACTTAGAGAAACTTACCGAAAGAGCAAAGAAGTTGGTCAGAGAGGGTAAATACAGAATTACCCATCATGCCTTTTTTATCATCCAGAACGAAATATAACAGCCGCAGATATTCTCGAAGTTTTAAAAATAGGTTCAATTAAGCAGCTGGAACCTCGTAAGGAAAATGGAAAAATAAAATATGAGGGATCTGATCGCTATCGCTGGCTTGGTCAAGATACAATGGAGCGCGTACTTCGACTCATTGTGGTGATAGAAAAACAAACTGTTGTTGTTTCAGCAGCGATAGCGGGCCCAAAAGACTCTGCTAGTTACCTTGAAGAAGATGCCTCAAAAGGAGAAGTTGGTTTATGAAAAAATGTCCTCTTTGCGAAAAAGAATCTGTGCATGAAAAAAAGGTCCGAGATTATAAATACCCCACCCCTATGGGATTGATAACCATCGAGGGACACACTAAGCTCGAAGAATGTAAAAATTGTAAAGAGATTTTTATTCCAGGTGCCCTTATTAACGAATGGAATCATTTAGTGTTGAAACGTCTTTCTAAAAAACAGTCCCGCTTTACACCTCATGAGCTACAGTTTATATTTTCAATCTTACCATATTCGCAAGCCGAACTTGCACAGGCTACAGGCAAAGAGCGAAGTACTCTTACAAAATATAAAACTGGAGAAAACCCACTAGATCCTTTATTTGAAGATATTCTTCAACAAATTCTTATCGATCATCTTGCGGGTAAGGAAACAACTTTAGAGCGCTTGAAGGAACGATCTCGATTCATTTTTGAAAATGAAAAACTCTCACGTTTGAAATTGAACTAGAACCATTACAAATTTTTTACTTCTCCTTCTTTTATTAAACTCTCAAAATGGGGGTAGTGTAGAAAAATACACCCGAGTTAATGTAATCCGGCACTGTCATCTGACACAGACACCGCTCACTTACACAGGGTTTCTTTGAACTCTAGAAACGGGAATGGCAGCTTTTCGTAATTTAGATATACTTATTCATTGGTAATCGCTCAGTTAACTGATTATATAATTCTTGATATTTTAAAATCCAGTCTTTTTCTGTGGGATCTTCTAAAAACCGGCTCATATCTTTGAGAATCATTGATGGATCGATTGATTGAATCTTTTTTTGTAAAGTATTTAAAACTTCTGTTTGATTCTTAAAGTTTGCATTTTTTAAACCTCGATTAAGATAGACAAGATTGAGTTCCGTCTTTTGGGTTAAATACCAGATCAAATCATAATAATCTCGACCACGGTTGTAAGGACGTTTAAGAATAGCCAAAACCTTACCTGCAAATAAAGTGGGTAAGGTATGTTTAAGGATAGGAAAAATTTCTTGAAAACGGTTTACAAAAAAACTTTCACGCTCTTCTGTTTTTATGGGAATCGGAGAAATATCAACTTCAATTTTAACATGGAGTTTTTGCATAGATCCCAAACTTTTAAGTCCAAATTCTTTGCCTAATCCAGCAAAGCGTAAAAATCCCTTTTGAACAATCTTGTCTTTGCTAGCAGAAGAGGTGACATCAAATTTAAGCCATATCAATTCTTTTTGAATAAGTTTTATGAGTTGAAAAAAATCATAGGGTTCTTTTGGATTATCAAGAGCAAAGTCTAGATCATCTGAATATCGTTTTATATTGTAACAGATTCTTAAGGCTGTGCCACCCATAAAAGATAGCGCGCTACCATATTTAGATTGAAAAATAATTTTCAAAATAATTGTTTGAATGTATTCCCTAATTGTGTTGAGAATTTCTTGCTCAGTGATCGCTTGATTTCGATATTGAAGTGCCTTAATGATTTTTTTAGCTCGTT
>JACQAU010000078.1 GCA_016194835.1 Deltaproteobacteria bacterium | reverse complement strand
CACTACAGAAGATTAAGGCCGGAATCTTTGAGTTGGCAAATGGCGGAACTTTATTTCTCGATGAAATTGGAGAAGCAAGCCCAGACCTCCAAGTTAAACTTCTAAAGGTAATTGAAGAAGGCAAATTTACTAGGCTCGGCGGCCAAACAGTGATTCATGCAAAATTCAAACTTATTTGCGCTACAAACAGGGATCTTAAACAAATGGTAGCAAGCGGTAGATTCCGAGAGGATCTCTATATGCGAATTGCAACTTTTCCAATTCGAGTTCCAAACTTGCAAGAGAGAAAAGAAGATATTCCAGAAATTATTAAAGCTATTTTGCCAAAGGTTTGTACTGACAATAAAGTTTACATTTCTTACAGGGATATTCCAAGGGAATGCATTGATCACATTTGTAAAAACCCAATACCAGGAAACATTAGAGGATTAGATCATCTGTTTTCAAGACTACTGGTTCATGCAACTAAAGACAAAAAGGGGAAACCAATTTGGGATAATTGGCGAGACATCTTAGACGGGACAAATGACTCTACAGGTGTCGTAAGAAAACAAAACGGAGTTGATGGTGCCATTACTCTTCAGCAACTAATAAATGCACCCCTTGATGTGATGAGTTCTGATTTTCCTGGCCTTAGAGAGATTCTTGACGTGATCACTAACCGGATATTCCTGGCTGCAATGTCAAAACATAAAAGAAATAAAGAAATTGCTAAAGTTTTAAGGCTCTCAGAGAGCGTTGTTAGCGTTAAAATTAGGGGTCTTCAATCTACTCAAAATAAGAATAAAGATTTTACTTTTCAAGGGGAGGTCTTACAATGACTTCAAATATAGGTCTTGAATCAATCATTGATCCCAAAAGATTTCGCCATGAGCTTAAAATCAGCATGCTATCGTTAGAAAATGCCTATCTAAACCTCACCGGGAAAAAACCAAATCCAAATCTTTCTAAATCTATTTATGAAGATGGGATTAAAAAATTAAAAACTCTAATCAGCCTCTTAGATCAAAAGCTTTTGGAGCAAAAACCAAAAGAAGAGCCAATATTGAGCCAGAAATAAATGGAGTGATTTTTATGAACCAAGCATTACCAATTGAAGTATTAAGACCAGTACAAGATTTACCTTTTGCCTATCTCCCTGTAGAGGCAAAACATTGCCACCACGCCTTAAGACATAATGCCTTTATTACTAGAGCAAGCCAAACAGGAATAAATGAATTTGATCTTATTGCAGAAGTTGATCATATTAATGAAAATTTTTTCTTTGACCATGAGATTGATCATATTCCTGGAATGCTAACTGCAAATATGATTAGGCAATCTGTTTTGGTAGTATGCCATTTGTTCTTGGGAGTTCCTTTTACGAAAAAGTTTTTAATGGATAATCTCGAAATAAAATTTCATGGTTTGGCAAAATTAAATCATAAATTACACCTTTACTGTAAGCTGCCTGTTTTAATTATGAAAGGATCATTCCCAAAAAAAGCACGGCTTTTTGCTGAAGTCGTTCAAGATGGCGTATCAATTGCCAGTGGGTTTATTGATTTTCGGATTTATGACCCCGAAGCAATGAATAGGCTTAAAGAAATTAGTCAATTGCACAAAAGTTAAAATGAGAGATCAATTATGCTTAGAATGTTTGCCTGGAGAATTTGTTTTGAACTTTTAAATTTAAAAAAACTCTTAATCGAAGATAAAACGCAAGTGTTTTATTTTGCCTATGGAGCAAATTTGGATAAAGAAGTACTTAAAGACAGAAAAATTTCTCCACTTGAAGAAAAAGAGTTTGTAGCTGAGAATTTTGAACTTCAATTTTCCCATCCAGGGCCCTATGAGGGAATGGGATTCGCCTCGCTTATTAAAAAACCTGGGGCAAAAACCTATGGAAAACTTTATCGTTTAACTCAGACGGACTTAAAAAGACTCGATTACTACGAGCTAGTCCCCTTCTTGGGACGCTACAAAAGAGAAGAGGTCAGACAAAATGGTTTAGTGTTTTATATTTTTACTTCAGGACATCCAGCTCAAAATCTTAAACCGACCAAAAGCTATAAGGATTCCATATTAAATGGCCTTAAAACAATTCAAGGCGCCCCTGATTCATATATCAGACATATTGAATCCATAGAAGTTTTAGAAACTTGTATTCCTGCAAAAACTCTAAATTTTATTTTTAATAGTTCAAAATGCAATAAACCAATGGTTAAGATCTTGTTTCAGAAATTAGATCAGATCTGTGTTCGACTTTTTATCAACCATATTATTGACAGATCCTTGACTGAGAGGTTTATTCGTGTTGATTAGCAGACTTTTATTTATCATTTGCATTTTTATCTCTTTGTCCTCCTGGGCTAAAGAGAAAGTTCAGATCGGTGTCATACTAGATCCCAACGGCCGATTTTTTAATATTCAAAAACCAATTTACAATGGAATAAAGCTTTATTTCACAGATAAGCAAGATAAGAAAGACAAGAAAGATTTTGAGATAAAACTAATCGAAGCCCCAGACACCTTAGAGGGTCAAAAACAAGCGTCAGAAAATGTAATTAAAAATGATATTCGTTTTATTTTAGGACATAATTTTTCATCATCATCAAAAATGTTTCTTGAATCACTTCCTAAAAATTATGAAATGACCTATGTCACGCCTTCTGCCACTAGCCTTGAGCTACTTGGATTAAACAACGGCGTGTTCATTATCTGGCCAAATAATGAAAGCCAAGTAAAAGCCCTGATTGCATTTTTAACAGCAAAAAACCTTCTGCATGGAAAAATAGTGTTTCTAACCAACCAAAGTGAAACTTTTGCAACTGAAATGGCAAAATATTTTAAAGATTTTGTAAAAAACAATAAAGCCATCAGCATTGAAGAAGTCTCATTTATCAAAGATACCCCAGATCTTGAAAAGGCAGTCAAAGCTGCGCTCTCTAAAAACCCAGATATAATTTTAGCAACATCTTACTCCTATGAACTTATTACAATTTACCAAATGGCATTAAAACTATTGAAGGATCAACAACAAAAGCCGGTATTTTTAGCGGGAGATAATGTTGGCAGGGAGAGTATCTTTTTTTCAAAATTAGGCACAGAAAAGCCTCTCATGTATGGCAATTTCTTTTTTACTGAAGGCTGGTCCGCTTCCATTCAAACCAAAGACAATTTAAAATTTATTTCTGACTTCAAACAAGCCTATAAAGAAGATCCATCAGCAAAAGCAGCAGCAGGTTATGACGCAGCAAAACTCCTGGCATCTGCAATTCGGAAATCGAAAACAAAATCTCCACAAGAGGTTAATCGTATTTTAGGTAAAATCAGCGAAAATCTAACTACTGGAAGAGCTAAAATGAGCAAGAATAGAACGCTTTCAAGACCTGTCCCAGTAT
>JACQAU010000083.1 GCA_016194835.1 Deltaproteobacteria bacterium | reverse complement strand
TTTTTTATAATTCCCTTTGCAACGCAATGTGAAGAAGAAATTATCAGATCATAGTCATTAAGTTTAAAGGTCTCTATCATGTGCGGCATTAGTGGTAAAAAACTTCTGTATCTTTTTTCGGCAAAAGGTACTTTTTGCAACCAACTGGTGTGTCTTTTGAGTGTTGCTAAAATAGGTGAAATTTTTTCTGGTAAGCAAAGTAACGTATAAAGATCTGCTTTTGGAAAAATTTCAGCAATAGCTTCGAGCACATATTCTCCACCTCGCATTCCAGTTAGCCAGTCATGAACTAAAGCTACTTTTATATTGTCTCTCATAAATATTTTTCATAAATACCGCTCATCTTTTGTGCAAATTTAGTCATATCATAGCGTTCAAAAATTGTTTGTCTAGTTTCTTGTGTAGTTTGTAAAGACACAGGATTGATTCTGTTTTGATCAGCTTGTTGAAATGCAGAAACCCATACTTCCAAACAAGTTGGATCCAAGAATAGGGTCTCCTTTAAATCAGAAAGCCCTTCTAAATGAGGTTCAATATTAGAAACTATTACTGGTGTTCCAAACGCAGCAGCTTCAAGTGGCGGTAGTCCAAATCCCTCATACAGAGAAGGAAAAAACACAGCTTTTGCTTGTGATAATAATATTTTTACATCTAGTTCTGAAAGCTTAGTTAAACATCTGACTCCCTCGGTTTTCTGAAGTCGTTCTTTGCTAAAAGATAACACTAGAGGAGTTTGTGTTTTAGATTCTGTATAAGCTTTGACTAAAAAATCTACGTTTTTATGTGGTTTTGAATTAGATAAACAGAAAAAGAACTCTTTGGGTAACAGGTTAAACTTTTGCATGGTTTTTTGTATATTTTCAAGCGGGATTGGCTTTTTGATTTCTTCATCTAAAGCTTCTGAAAAATTCAAAGTTTTGTCTTCCGCTATTTTCAACCATGACATGATCTCTTTTTTTGAAAATTCTGAAACTGTTGTTACTTGTTTTGCTTTTAATGCAAAACGTTTTACAAATATTTCATAGTATTTTTTCTTAACCCAACTGCCATACTGCAAATGATTTAGATCATGAAGCGTTATTATGTGAGGACAGGGGCAATATAAGAGACTCGAAAAACTTGTACTGTGATATAAATTGGCTTTTAGTTTTTTTAACACATAAGGGATTTCTAAAACTTCAGGTAAATTCAAAAATGAAGCTTTTACGTATTCATATTGGAATCCAGCAAAAGAATTTGGATTTTCATAAAAAAATTCATTGGAGTATTTTTCAAAATAATATTTATTAACCAAAAAAATCGGTTCATAAGGGAGTTCTTTTTCCTGATTAATTTTAGCCAAACCTTTGCCTAACAAAAGAACATATCTTGCAATGCCATTTAAAGCTGGAGCCACCATCCTGGCGTCAATTATAATTTTTGGTTTTTTTTTGAGTGACATAATATAAAATCAAAGCCATCATCCACATAATCTGATGCAGCACCTTGCCCTCCCAGAAATTCATTTGTGTCAGGCCATTCACATGAAACACAATCCAGGCGCAAAATAGTCCTTGTGAAAAAGGCATGCCTAAACCATGTTTTATAACAAAAAAGAGCCAATAGAAAGCCAATGAACACCAAAAAATCCAAACACCAAGTCCGAGAACTCCTGTAGAACTTAAAACTTCGATAAAATTGTTGTGGGCATGTCCTGCAAATACGCTTGTTGTCTTGGATTTTTCTTGTAAATAATAAGAAGCTAGTTCTTCATTATGGTGCCACCCAACGCCTGTGATGGGGCGTTGTTTGAAAAGATGCATGTTTGCTTGCCATAGGTCTATTCGCGGAGATACACCTAAGGCGTCAAACAGCCTGCTTTTTATTTTTGGGTGTTGGAATGCTAGAAAAATGCCTAAAACTACACCGATAGCAAATACTAAAGCGTGTTTTTTAGGTAGGCTCCATATTGCCCAAATTATTAACCCAATTGGTAAAGCCACCCATAGCATTCGTGAATAAGTGCCAAGCAAGGCAAAAAAACCAACTAGAGCAGCTAAAGTATAAAAAGCTTTTTTCCTTAAAGGTGCCTTTTCCTGAAAAGATTTTAGTAAAAAATCTAAAGTAATAAAAAATGGGAAAATAAAAATATTAGCAAACGACAAATGATGACCAAAAAAACCTTTTACATGAAACCTCCCTGGATTGCCAGGTATTGGTTGTTCTCTTGGCCAGCCCGTGTAGTATTGAATAACGCCGATTATCGATATAACTAAAAAAGCAAATATCCAAATTTGAAAAAGCCTAGATCTTTCATGAGGTTTCAGAAAGTTTAAACCAGCAAGTAAAACAACTGGCCAAAATAAGTACCAAATCTTTGCCATGTCTCTTAAAAAATGAATTTGCGCTTGTTTCCCAGCTATTGTTAGTGGAAAAAACTTGGCGCATACTAGGCTTAAAAAACAGACTCCAATCAATAAGGTTGAGGCAACTATGAAAACTTTAATTTCTTTATGAAAAAATAAAGTTTTCAGATGATTCCAAAAACACAAAACACCGCCACTTTCTAGCACACATGATATCAGAAAAATACCAGCGCCAATATTCATAGCTGCCATCGAAATTAATGTAGAAATAGAATAAATGACAAGACCCCAAAACACCCATGGTGTGTGCTTAAGTGTCATGTTTGACTCCAAGTGTTTTTAAAATGCCTGCTCTGGATAATGAAAAGTCAAAACTGACTGGATCTTCTGGCTTTAGTTTTTTAAAATATCCAGTAATTTCAACTGCTGCTTTCCAGTTTAGATTTTTTCTCTGTGTTAATTTTAGCTTTTTGCTTATTTGTCCTATATGCGTGTCTATAGGACATATTAGTTGGCTGGCCTTTAAATATTTATTTTTCTGAAATGTATGAGCCAAAGCACCATGTTTTGTCCACAAGCCCAAGTCCACATCGTCTTTGCGACCCATCCATCTCAGAAACATACACCAACGTTTACAACAGCTACCATCGACCGGTGAAGTCAAAAAAAAGTAAAAAGAAGACTGAGGCCGAAAGGGTATAGCCCATTTCTTAAAATCACTCATTAACTGCGAAAGTGCATGCTCAATGTGATTGTCGTTTTGGTCAAGATACTGGGTGAAATGTGAGCCGAGAGTACCATATTTTTGCCAGCTTAGGCTTAAAAGTTTAAAAAATAAAACCAGGTCCTCACCTGTGTTAAATCTATGTTTAAAACCAGAAAACTCATCTTTTGCGGCATTAAAAAATACAGGATCTGCAAGTCTTTTTACAAAAATATGTGGTTGTGGGGTAAGTTTTTTAATACAAGAAAGTGCGTTTTCAATGGAGCGTAAGATTTGTTTTATGTTTCCATAGGCCAGTAATGACGCTAGTAGAGCAATCGCTTCCTGATCAAAAGGGTGAGAAAACTGGTGTACAAAAAAAACAGGGTCAGAAAAAATGTAGCCTTTTTGATGATAACGATGATAGTTTTGATCAATAAATTGAATCGTGTCCACATTCTAGGTATACTGCATAGGAGATTGCCAAGCAATGGACCAATATAGACAAATTTATAGACGGTTTTTTTTGGCCTTAGCCGTAGTAATGTTTTCTCTACATGTGAACGTAAGCTCTGCTAAAGAAGCCTATAAGAAAACTCCAAGTGTTCTTAAAACTCCAAAACCATTGTTTTTAAAACCCCCAGCCATAAAAGCATTTGGCTGTCAAAGGAAGTATTTATATGAAGGTAAAGTATTAGAATGTGATTCAAATTTAAGCCGGGATGGAGAAAACTTAAGGCCTATTTTGTCCCAAGTGCCAGAAGCCTTGTCTGAATTAAATATTTATCAAAAAAATAGAAGAAATATAAAATACCTTTCTTATTTGGGCACCTTGGGGCTAACTGTTATGGGACTAGGTTTGATCTTTCAGAGTGGAAAAACTGGTTCTGAGGCTGTGTTAATTAGAAATTTAGTCTTTTTCCCTGGCGTTATGCTTGCCGGTGGTAGTTTTATTTATGGTTTTGTGTTTTTAACCGCTAACGAAGAACATTTAGTGAGGGCTGTTGATACTTATAATGACGCAAACTCCGAAAAACAAATTGAACTTAGATTTACTGTTGAATTGACTTTTTAAAACATATGCCAAGACGAACAGATATAAAAAAAATTTTACTTATAGGGAGCGGGCCTATTGTCATTGGTCAAGCTTGTGAGTTTGATTACTCGGGTACACAGGCCTTAAAGGCACTTAAAGAAGAGGGATATGATGTTGTTTTAGTAAATTCAAATCCTGCTACCATAATGACTGACCCTGAACTTTCGCATAGGGTTTATGTAGAGCCACTTACAAAATTTTTCTTAGAAAAAATAATAGAACTCGAAAAGCCAGATGCTCTTTTGCCTACTATGGGGGGACAAACGGCTTTAAATTTAACCTTAGAGCTTTATCGAGATGGCATATTAAGTGATAAAAATATTCGAATTTTAGGAGCAACTCCTGAAGCAATTCGCCGTGCAGAAGATAGACAAATGTTTAAAGAAATTGTAAAAAATATAGGACTGGAATGTGCTAGAAGTGTTGTAGTCAAGACATTAGACGATGTAAAGAAAATCTTAGACGAAATCGGACTTCCTGTAATTTTAAGACCCTCTTTTACTTTAGGCGGCGAAGGTGGGGGTGTAGCTCACACACAAGAAGA
>JACQAU010000082.1 GCA_016194835.1 Deltaproteobacteria bacterium | reverse complement strand
CAATTTGTTTTGGGCTTCGCTCTAACGTCAGGATTTGAGACAGTTTTCTTATACCTTTTATGAAAAAATATATATCTTGTTCACAAAATGGTTTGGTCTTCCATGACGCTTTTGGGGAGTACTTCTGTTTTACATAATTTGGTATGAGTTCGTCAAAAAACCAATTCCATGTTTTTGAAAATTCAGTTTTTGTAAGTAGGGGATCGGCTTTTTCCATAATTGTGTTACTATTATCATAGTGTGGCCATTATAAGAAGACTACATTATGGCGGGTAACATAGTTTAATTAGTTTTTTAGTATTTTAAAAATATTTTCCATAACCGGGCGCCATCCTGGCTCTCTGGGGGCCCCTTGGCCATCCTTGGCCGAATCGCATCCGGCTCCCCCAAGGCCGGTTCTGGAAAATATTTTTAAAATACTAAAAAACTAACTAAACTATGTTACTCATTATAAATAGTCTCATGAAGGACTCCATGAAAGACTCTAAGATGAAAAATCTTAAAGATGTTTATTTTAAACTAAAAACTGCTCCTACAAAGAAGCTAAGAAAGGTAAAATTAAATTTATTTAAGACTTCTTGGAAGGAAAAAACTGAGCCTGTCTGGAATTTTATTTGTCCAACCTGCAAGGCTCAGCGAATGATTATTGGTGGTCCGCGTCCAAAACAAAAACATTATGTACAAGTTGGATTAACCAGTGCTGTCTTTACACTTTTGACGTGGCCAGTATTTTCATGGAAGGGGCTTGTATCATTTATTCCTTTTTGGATGGTTTTTGAAATATTTTATCGCATTAAAATAAGAGCCTTGGTGGGCTGTCCGCACTGTGGCTTTGATCCTTATCTGTTCTTGTCTCACGAAGAAAAAGCAAAACAACAAATGAAAGATCATTTAGAGAAGAAATATGAAAAAATTTTAGCCAAAAAGCCGCAGCCTCCAGTCACGTCTTAAAAATATCCCTGGCACTCAAACGGGATAGCCCCAAGATCACTCATGTCTCCACTGCTACGAACAATCGTGTTATTTTGCTCTTCAAATAAAATCTTAATCCCTTCTTCTGGCTCTTGTGAATCTACATTCATAGTGGCTGGATCAAGTAATGTAACTTTATTATCCAATTTGCCCCACCATTTTGCTCCCACTAGCTGCCAAGTTTCTGTACGAGTTGTGCTACGATCATCGTTAATTTGCAGAGGAGCCATTGCTGTTGGTGGCAATCCGGCAAATAGCCTAAAAACAGGAGGTACATTGATTGGAGGATTTATAGTCTGAGTTACTGTCCACTTAAACACCAGTTCTTTAGCACTAGGTACTTTGCAAAATGAAACACCCTCTTTTGCCATACTGCCTTTTATTGCGAGATTAAATTTTCTTTGGCTATTGTTTTGAAACATTTTTTTCTCAAGTACCCATCCAGAGGTTAGATTTTTTCCAACTAATGTGAGTTCAGGATCTGCGTCAGAAGCAAGGTTTGCTGGGTTCATATCTGGCAATGGACCTAAGACCTGAAAATTGACTTTAAGGTTTACAACAATAGATTCAGGTAAATGAAGCTCTAAAGTTATCCAGTGAGAAAACGAAGGATCTGCATTAAAAATACTGCCATCCAATAGTTGACTCAATGGGATAAACCATCGTTCTCCATCTTTATCTTGATATACGTTTTTTCTTTCAAACGTATGTGATTTTTTATTAGTATTATCAACCAGTTCATGAACATAATATGCATCTTCAACCGGTGTTCCTAATGATCCACTATTCCAAATTAAAAAATAATCTTTTACGTTTCTTTCTTTTTCATAAAGTTTAGCGACATTTTTAAATACTACAGTGTCCTGAGAGAAGACTTTTTCTTGATTTTTTCCAAGCGCGTTAGCTTCGGGTAACGAAGCATCTTTTGCAGAAGCTGGAACAATCACTGGATTTAATAACTGTGCTTGACCGCCCTCTTCTTGCCATTTTTTTGCTAATTTTTCTTTTAGTGTTAGAACTGGAGTGACGGGTTGCTGTTCTTTAGCAGACGTCGAAACCTGTTCTGAGTTTTTTTGAGCCCCACCATCTACGCGATAAGCGTTACAGGCTGAAATTAAGCCAATGAGTCCGAAAATCAGACCGAGTTTAAGTCGGTTTGCCCATTTGCATTTATAAATATCATTAATAAATATTGAATTTCCCTTTAATATTAAGTTTTTCTTTTCCATACATTGTCTCCTTGCAAATATATAATGCAAAGCGTAGGCCAACTATAAATCTCAACTGATGTCTTTGCCTATTTATTACTGATAGAACCGGTTTTGTTTGACACCAGTGTCTTTTTGAATTTTATGATCAATTTGCTTTTCTTTAAAAAACACTGTGAAATTAACGGTTTTTTTTATTTCTTTCAGTTTTCTTTTGGCATCTGTTTTGCTTTGGGTGAACTTGAATTTTCACTGAGAAGGACTCAATCCTTCACAGCATAACCAAAAACCTTGAAAGGGGGGTTTACGATGCGTAATCTCACACTTGTTGTGATGTTTGTTTTCAGTCTGCTGTCGGTTGCGGCACTGGCTGATGATATTTCTTTAAAAAATCCTATTTATGGAGGGAGTGGGTGCCCGTCTGGCACGGCCTCTGTTACTTTAAGTCCTGATCAAAAGTCTCTTAGTGTTTTATTTGATCAGTACGTTGTAGAGGTAGGAAAAAATACGGGTCGAAAGCTTGACCGGAAATCTTGTAATCTGGCCATCCCAGTTCATATTCCACAAGGCCTGAGCGTTTCTATTTATGAAGTTGATTATCGAGGGTTCAATAGTTTGCCAATGGGGGCGCGTTCGACTTTTAATGTCGAATACTTCTTTGCTGGCAGCCGAGGACCAATGTATCGAAGGGACTTTTTTGGTCCTTTGAGTACTGATTACACGATTAGCAATACGCTTGAAGCGGGAGCGATTGTCTGGTCGTCTTGCGGAGCGGATGTTATATTGCGCGTGAATTCCAATATGTTAGTTCAGACCAACCGTTGGAATGATCAAGCACTTTCCACAGTTGATAGTGCTGATCTCACAGCCGGTTTGATCTACCAACTACAATGGAGGCGATGCGGAGGTTTTTGAGGCATGATGTAGTAAAAATTTAAACTGGGGAGACGTCTTTACTGGGATTGTCTCCCTGGTTTTTTCAGTAAGGGCTAAGTTATGCCATAAACATTTAGAGTTGGTTTTATATCAAGTGCATCTGAATAAAATTTTGTATTCCTACTCTGATCACTAACGTATAAAATAATATGAGTTTTCATTTTTTTCAAAAAGAAGCTCTAAGCATTTTATGTCTAAAACAATCTACAATATGGTCATTAACCATACCCACTGCTTGCATGTGTGCATACATTATAGTTGAACCAACAAATTTAAAGCCACGTTGTTTTAAATCTTTGCTAAAAGCATCTGATTCCTTGGTGGTAGGTGGAATTTCTTTAAGACTAAGTCTTCTATTAACAATAGGTTTTCCATCAACAAATTGCCAACTAGATCGTTTTTCCTAATTTTTCCCATAACTTCAAACTCTAAGATTGGTATATACTCTAGTTCGTTGAAATTAATATATTAAAATAAAGTGGATGTAAAGAATCATCAATGTGCAGGCTTTTGTAGAGTCTTATTCAATGAACATTCGTACACATAATTTTTTTATAAAATTTACAAACCAAGTCAAAGGTTTGCTAGACGGATTGGACGAACATATGAGAAAAATAAAGCATATATTTTGATAAAGTTTCTGGATTTTGGTAAAGATTTCTCATTTTAGCATGGCTGATTCCACTTCATCCTGAAAATATCCTTTTTTCTTGGGGAATTTTATTATTCTTTTAGACATGGTTAAGACCATGCGTATTATTTCATCATCTGTTGGAGGATCAATCCCCCAATACTTTGACCCTGACAGGTAGCATCTCTTTATGAGTCAATACGATTGGCTTGAAGATTCTACTTTTGCTCACTCTATTATTGCGTTTCTGGGTATGGCATGGATGGTCGACATTACTATATTGAACGGCTTAAATTTGATGATAGACTTATTCTTATGATGTTATCTCAGTCTCAAAATCCAAATGAAAATATAATGCAATTTATGAAAGACCGAGGCTTGGTTTTTATTTGGATTTTTGCTCTTGGATTTATTTTACAACACTTGTCTGGAAAGGTGCGAGACACCGTTATCTACCTCAGTCTCGCAGGATTGTTGCCCATTGCCTTTTTACTCGGCTCAAGATGGCGAATTCATTCACTGATTCTTGATTTCATTTTTCTGAGTGTTCCCATCGCAATTGCAATATGGATTGGGTCAAAACAGATTCTCTTGCTTTCGGCCGGGTTGACTATAACCCATTTAGCACTTGAACATATTTTTATGCGTGAGTGGCCGCGCCTCTCTCAAACGAACCTCTTATTTATATTAGTCAACTTTTCTGTTTGGGTCTTTTTTTTTAAACTTCCCTTTTGGTTAAATAATCACTTTTTTGATCTTATCACCGCGAGCAGAATCTCTCTTGTCCTTTTTGCGGTAGTGTTTTTTTTGTTTGCTTCTGCCAGTCTGTTTGAAACAGGTTTCTATCAGATAGGGATCAATAGCTTTCGTAATTTATATTTTTTGATTTCAATATTCTCTCTTTGCGCTACAGGGTTGTATCTTTTTCTTTGGATACGGATTTTTAGATCAACTCTGATTCGCTTTCTAGGGATTTTAGTGATTGTAGCTTTTTTACATTTCATTCCAGGTTGGGTAGAAGATCTTGTAGGACCCATGCCGTATCCAAGCGTTGGACCTTTCCGCTTTTTGTTTGCTCAGATTTTGCTGGTCATTATTCTTTTTGCAGAAATGACATTTGAACGAACCCAGCATGTGGGTTTGTTCAAATTTTTTATTTTGGGGAATATAGTTTGGCTACTGGGATCCATGTGGTCAGCCGAGAGTGCTGTGTACTGTGGAGTGACATGGCTACCGGCATATACTGTTCTTGTTTTAAAATCCAAAAAACTTCGTAGCCGTTATTACACAATTGTTTGGTTGTTGTGTCCAATGATCTTGCTCATGAGTGCCTTAGCATTGTACATCATCCAATCAACCCGTGATGAGTAACTAATAAATTATTAAAACACCAGTAAATTCAATTGAACATAGCAGAACTAAAGCTAGGCATCCTCAAACTATTGGAGAAGAATTTTA